>JAHJDJ010000147.1 GCA_018812585.1 bacterium | reverse complement strand
GCAACGTCAACTTCGGAGTCTGGGTGGAAAACCTGGAATCGACAGCCATCTCCTTCGACGCATGGCTGGACGTGATTTATGAGGGTGGTCCACCACCTCCCACGCTCGTTTTGCGCAGCTTTACCAATTTCCAGCCCGGCTGGACGATCAACCGCCCGGATATGTTCTTTCCGGTTCCCGGATCTTATGCAGCCGGTAACTATGAAATGTTCGGCCGCGTGGGTGACCATCCGACTGTTTGGTATGAATCGTCCTTCCCGTTTGTCAAGTTGGGTACTTGGGATGGAGGCGAATTCATTCCGTTCGTGCCGAAAAATATGCCTGATCCATTCGTCACGATTTCGGGCATGGAGGTGGAACTGATGGCGGTGACGCCGGATCAGTTCAGCTTAAGCCAGAACTACCCGAATCCCTTTAATCCGACCACCAAAATCAGTTTCGAGTTGCGAGTTGCGGGTTCCGTGTTGCTGAGTGTCTATGACATTCAGGGGCGTGAAGTCGCACGGCTGGTCGATGGTTTCCGGGAGGCCGGTTCGCACGAGGTCACTTTCGATGCATCGCATCTGGCGTCGGGATTGTACTTCTACCAGATCGAAGCGGGCAGCTACAGTGATGTGAAGAAGATGGTGTTGGTGAAGTGACATTCAACCATGTCACTCCGGCTTGTCCGGAGTCAGACATGATTCATCCGTCAGATTCCAGACAAGCTGGAATGACGGCCAATACTATCGTAGGGGCGCAGCATGCTGCGCCCCTACTTAGTTTGTATGAAAAATCAGCGCAGCCATTGAAGTAATTGCACGGTTGAAGATGGAATGTAGTTGATTTCGTGCGGAGGAGCATAATCGGCATTGAAATTGCCTTACTATAATAGCGTCACATATTTCATTGGAGGTTGTCATGAAGCTGAAATTATCCGCTTTGGTCATCGGGTGTTTACTTCTTTCTAATTTTGCAGTGGGGCAGACGTATGTGTCGGGGAATATCGGTAGCGCAACTTGGACTGCAGCGGGAAATCCCTACATACTTACAGGAGACATCTCCCTGTCTTTTGGTGATACTCTTCGCATTGGACCAGCCGTTGTCGTAGATTTCAGATCATCTTCGAATCAGTTCGACGTCACAGGGGTAATCGTATCTGTTGGCACTTCTCTGGATTCCATTCGATTCGTTGGAGTTTCCACCAGCGGATCCATCATTACCTTCTATGATAATAATTCGGCGTCCAATTTCCGATATGTTCATTTCAGCGATGTTTCACTTATGAATATTGGTTCTCCGATAATGTTCGCTCATTGTTCGATTTCTGGGGAAATATCGTTAGGCTCATTTCCGATAACGCTTGATTCATGCCAGATTACGGGTGATATCGATGCCGAAGGATCGACAGGAAACAGTCTCTTAAACTCTGATGTTTCTGGACAAATATTGAATGGCACTGATTGGACGGTGATCGGTTGTAATCTCGAACACTCAGAATCCGGTTCTTTTATTGGGATCTATACAAGTTGTGTCGTTTCGGCTGAAGGTTCTTTCATCGGGAATACCCTGCATGCTGGTGCAGTTAATTATTTTGAAGGCTGGGCTCAAGCGGTTGGTTTTATTAACTGTACTGGAAATTTTGAACACAATCTGATCACAGCTTATGCCTCTAGTGAATACTCAGCAATCTCAGCAGCCTTTAGGCAAGGTTCTGGAATTAGCCATCATAATAGCATAAATACGAGCCATTATGGCTATTCTGACTTTGTTGGCGAAATTTCTAATAACACAATTGTCGATTGTCCATCTGGTGCTATTGAAACAGATCAGGATTCGCTGGTCGTGAAGAACAATATTATTTTAGGCTGCTATACTGGTATAGATGGTCCAGTAGAAGCTCAATACTGCTGTATCTATAACTGCACTACCCCCTTCGCTGGTGGCGCAACCCCCGGCCCCGGCGTCATTTACGACAACCCTCTGCTGATAAACGAGTGGTTCCTGGATCCGAATTCGCCGTGCATCGACGCGGGGGATCCTGATCCGATCTACAACGACCCGGACGGGACGAGAGATGATATGGGTGCCAATTACTTCGATCAAGGCGCGGCTTATGCGACGGTGACATTGACACCCGGCGGTTTACCGATTCAGATTCCGGCATCCGGGGGCAGCTTCGATTTCAATATCGCAGTCGCCAATGGCGGTACGTCGCAGGTCACGGGTCAGGTCTGGACGAATATCCTCATGCCGAACGGAAATGTCTTTGGTCCGATTATCGGGCCAATCGACTTGAGTCTAGCGCCCGGCTGGTTCGGTGAGCGCGACAGGACACAGAATATACCGTCGAATGCTCCGCCGGGCAATTATACCTATCAAGCCTATGTCGGCATCGATGAGGAGACCATCTGGGATCAGGACAGCTTCGATTTTGAAAAGCTGACCACAGGCGATGGTACTGGGATCACCGATTGGGCGAATTACGGTGAGCCGTTTGAAGACTGGCTGATCGCAGGTACACCTGAGATGGAAATTCCGACGGAATGGGCGTTAATGCAGAACTATCCCAACCCCTTCAATTCGACAACGACGATAGCCTTCAGTCTGCCTGAAGCATCAAACGTGAGGTTAGATGTATTCGATATTGCCGGTCGCAATGTAGGGGCGCAGCATGCTGCGCCCCTACTCGACGGCTTCCGCGATGCAGGTTATCATCAGGTCACCTTCGATGCGTCGCACCTGGCTTCAGGTCTGTACTTCTACCAGATCGAAGCAGGCGATTTCAGCAGCGTGAAGAAGATGATTTTAGTAAAGTAGCTGTTGGCTTTTAGCGATTAGCTATTGGCTCCTGTAGGGGCGAGGCATCCCGACGGATCGGGACAAGTTGCCTCGCCCCTACTTAATTATTATGAATAATTTTCATATCATTTGAAAATTATGCACGGTTAAAGATGGATTGCAAATGATTTCGTGCGGGAATGCGCTGGGACACTCAATCGGCATTGAAATTGCGTTACTGATAGTACACCCGTTTAGGTCGATCTGTTTTTACTTGATTACCGCGCAGGTTAGAGTTATACTGTAGAATAGCCTTTAACCTGGAGCGCAGCCATGAGATCTATTATGCCCCGACGATTAACCACCTTACTGACCACCCTGACCCTCTGCGGTCTGCTTGCCTGCCAAGCCTATGCCTGGGAATATCCTGTCACAGTAACTACGGACACTTGTCTTAGTTTGGTGCCATCATGCGCTATCGATGATGAAGGAAATCTCCATTTCTTCTTTGCCAATAATCGTTACGCCGAAGGTAGTTCTTACTTAGAGGTCTTCCATAGCAAATACAGCCTGGAAGGCGTTCGGCTGACAGAAGACGTACGAATCTCCCATTCCTACAGCTACTATCCCGAGCCAGATGCCATATTCGGTTCAGACCAGAAACTGCACGTTATCTGGGATGACAATTCCTGGATGGAGCCGAGTCCAAAGGGGATTTATTATTCAAGATTGGACATTGAAGGTAATATTGAACGGGAGGCAACATTGGTGTTTCCATGCCTCGCTGTAGATCCAGTACCTCTTTTTCAGAGCTCCGATGGCAATCTAAACGTAGTTTGGGTAGGAGATCATGATACTCTCTATTATGGTAAGTTTGATACTTCGGGCCAAGTTATAATACCTCAGACAGTAGTACACACAACTGGTAGCGCTGGAAATATTTACTATATGTACGCCTGCATTGATACTCAGGATCGAATTCATAGCATCTGGAGGCGCGGGTATGGTGGACCGGGTGAATTCAACATCGGATACAGTCGTATTTCGTGCGAGGGTGAGGTGCTTATAGACTACGCACCTTTAACACCCCAAGATCCAGATACAGGCTGTATCGGAGGTGCCGTCGTAACAGACGAAAATAATGACGTTCACATTATCTATCTCAAAACACTATTTGACGGACAGCATCAGTTCTATCGAAAGGTAGATAATGATCTAAATACCATTTATGATATTATGCTGGTGGAACCAGTCATGAGTGGATCGGAGATTGGTTTCGGTGATATGTCCCTGGACAGTTATGGCAACGTCGTCATGGCTTTCGCCTACAACCATTCCGGAATAGAAGAGAATTATAAGCGGGCAACTTATTCCATCGAAGGGGAAGAACTGATAGCACCAGAATATATCGTCAGTGATGGACCCTTAGAAAACATCAGCTACCCTGACTTAAACGCCACTGTTGGCGGAACGGTTGTTTTTACTTATTGGGCTGGTGTTGACTGGTGTTCGAGTGGAAAGGTTCATTACACTTACACCATTGATGAATTAGCTGTAAATAATTCTAACTGTCCACCTTATCCGGTGAGTTTAAACCTTTCAATATTTCCCAATCCGTCCAACGCGACGACGACCATCAGCTTCGCGCTGCCGGAAGCGGTGCACGTGAAGCTGACCATTTTCAACATCAACGGTCAGGTGGTCGAAACGTTGATTGATGGGTATCGGGAAGCGGCGAATCATCAGGTCACATTCGATGCATCGCACCTGGCGTCGGGTCTGTACTTCTACCGGATCGAAGCGGGCAGCTACAGCGACGTGAAGAAGATGGTTTTGGTGAAGTAGCTTTTAGCTGTAGAGGCGAGGCATGCCTCGCCCCTACATGATAAATCAGCAATCAGTGTAGGGGCAGGTCGCGAGATCTGCCCATTTTTTATTGAGTTACTCAAATTTTATCAAAGATTTTTCAAATGATTTCACATCTGTGGCGTAACAATAGTATAAACCAAGGAGGCCAATGATGAAACGATTAAAATATCTGGTTGTTCTAATTACAGGTGTCCTATTCGTCTCGTACGGGGAAGAAGTCCAAGCGCAGGGTTGCAGCGATGCAGGGTTATGTACGATTGCTGGATTAAAGTCTGTACCCACAGAAGTAAATTATGCCAATCAGTTGGCACTTGGCTTTTCGCTGGGTCAAGGAGACCAGAGTGTCAGTATCCTGACGGCCTACCTGAGCTACGAACGCTCTTTAATGGATAGATTGTCCCTGGCATCCAAGCTGACGTTTGCTTCAGCAGATGGAGAGTTGGGATCGAATTCTGGTTTAGGTGATTTGTACGCGAATTTCATCTATACAGCACACGAAACGGATGATAGCCGCTTTTTGCTTTCCGCAGGAGCGAAAGTTCCTCTGGGTAAATCAGATGCTAGTGATGAGGAAGTCTCCTTGCCGATGGTTTACCAGTCCAGCTTGGGAACGTTTGATCTGATCTTTGGAGCGGCTTATGCAACAGGCAGATGGGGTATCAATCTGGGTTATCAGCAACCGTTGACATCCGAAATCGACAATACCTTCCTGGCGGATGAGTACCCTGACGTAGAGGCTCTGGGATATCTGTCAACCAACGGATTTACTCGGAAAGCGGATGTGCTGGCGAGAGTATCCTACAGTCTGCCGTTGGCAGACGGCCGGGTAATTCTCCGGCCCAGCATCCTGCCGATCTATCATATCGCCAACGATACATATTTCGACAATGCAGGCATTGAACAGGAGATCGATGGATCGAGTGGCTTGACGTTGAACGGAAATCTATTTGCCGTTTACCAGTTCAATGAGGCGCATTCTCTGGAGTTATCGCTGGGGTCACCTTTTCAGACACGAGGTGCCAGGCCAGACGGTCTAACGCGGGAATTTGTCGCAGCGTTGGAATACAGCATTCAATTTTAATGGCCGCTTAATGCAGGCTTCCAGATTGATTCAAGCAGGGGCAGGTCTCAGGCCTGCCCCTATTTTTTTGTTCAAATTCAACCCAAAATGAGCTTGCTTCAATTCCTGCCGGAGTTTATATTTACCCAACCCAAAAATATCTGAGGCGAAATAATGGAGAAGGACGGCGCAAAACCTCCACTCGCATTCTGGCCGTTGATGGCAATCGCGTTACTGCAGATGTTGGTTCATTTCATGACCAATGGCAATTACGGTATGTTCCGGGATGAATTTTACTATATCGCCTGCGCTGAGCATTTAGCCTGGGGTTACGTCGATCATCCGCCCTTTTCGATGCTCATGCTGGCCATATCAAAGGCTATTTTCGGAGATTCTGTACAAGCCATCCGTCTTTTGGCGACGATCAGCGGCGGCGTCTTAATCCTCATGGTAGGACATTTGGCACGTGAGATGGGCGGCAATAAGATCGCACAGATCATTGCCGCGACGGCTATGCTGATTTCGCCGACGCACCTCGGATTGACGGGTTTCTATTCCATGAATTCGTTCGACTTTCTGTTCTGGATGGGGGCCATCTGGATCGTGGTAAGAATTGTCAACACCGGAAATGATAAGCTTTGGCTGCTTTTTGGTATCGTCATCGGTTTGGGATTGCAGAATAAGCTAAGCGTTCTCTTTTTAGCGATGGGTTTGGTCGCAGCCATGCTGCTTTCACCATTACGGAAATACCTATCGAATAAGTATTTCTGGATAGGGAGCGGACTGGCGATACTGATCTTTCTGCCGCATATTCTCTGGCAGATTGCCAACGGCTGGCCCACTCTTGAATTCATGGCGAACGCCAAGCAGTACAAAATCGCAGACATTTCGCCGTGGGAGTTTTTCAGCGCGCAGATCATGGATAACCATCCGCTGAATTTCCTCATCTGGTTCGGAGGGCTGTTGTTTCTACTGATCGCCAAATCAATGCGGCCTTACCGGATATTGGGGATTGCAGTTATTGTCATCTTCCTTTTTTTTATCGTGCAGAAGAGCAAACCGTACTATTTCGCACCTGCGATTCCATTTTTAATCGCGGTTGGCGGCATCATGATCGGGAACTGGCTGACGAAACGCAATTTGAACTGGCTTGCTATCGTTTTGGTAATAAGCTTACTGTTAGGAGGCGCCTGGTCAGCGCCTCTGGCAGTTCCCTTTTTGCCACCGGATAAGTTCGCGGACTACTCGCTGAATAAGTTGGTTTCCGGGAGGTCAGCCGAGGTCTATGACAGCGGCGTCTTGCCGCAGCATTTCGCTGACCGGTTTGGCTGGGAAGAGCTGGCTAAGGCGACTTCGATGATTTATCTGCAATTAACGCCGGAGGAACAGGCAAACTGCGCCGTTTTCGGCCATAACTATGGTGTCTGCGGGTCACTGCAGTATTTCAGTCAATGGGTTCCTCTGCCACGAGTTGTGGGTGGTCATAACAACTACTACCTCTGGGGGCCGGGAGACGAAGAGGTTTCTGTTCTGCTGGTGATTGGAGGTGATCCTGATGATCACCGCGAAGTCTTCAACAGCGTTGAAGCAGGCCTGGAGACGGTTATTTCACCTTACGCGATGGGCTATCAGAAAAACATCACTATCTGGATCTGCAAAGAGCCGAAGGTTGATTTGAAGTCGATCTGGCCGGAAGTTAAACATTTTATTTGACAATGAACCGAGGAATTCAGTATGGGAAATCTGATTGCTTTAATCACAGATAGTCCGCATGGTATTCGTCGATTACTGGTCGGCAGCGGCGTGATTGGGCTGGGGATGTTTGGCGAGTGTTTAAGTCTCTCGTATATTTTTCGAACTCTAAGATTACTTGAAAAGCAAATTGGATCTGAATTGAAGATCGTGCTGCCTTATGCAGACGGCCTTTATAGGACTGCGCCCCTTTATTCCGTAGACGATCTATTTCCTTATTCACACTATGGTAAGCAAGCTTCACTCTATCCTTTACAGGTGCAATTGGAGCAACAGTTAATCGACCAGTTACAGCAGACCGCAATAAATAACTCCATATCTCTGCTGCCTCTTGATTCATCGACTGCGTTATCCGAATGGTGCAGCCATAACGTTGATTCTTCCGATGTCGTCCTTCACGTCACCTCTCAGCAAACCGCCTTGAATCTACAGTTGACGGAAGAGTTGTTAACTCAATTTATGTCCAATGATATTGTTATGCTGGCTGCTGAAGGGCACGATGTCGGTTTGACGCCAGCGCTTTACCGGGGCGCTGCCTGGCAGCAGGTTTTATCGAAATGGGATCCCGATTATAATACACCGGTGCCGGTCCCGCCATTGAAAATATTGATTAATGACTATTTGCCGCTGCTGGAGAAACAGGGTATTCGTATTGCCCTTGATACTGGTCGAGATAGTCGCATGTCTCTGTTTTTCAAGGAAAATCCCGATGTCATGAAAAATTCTGTTGAGGATTTGGTTAACAAATTAATTGGGATGGGGGACGTCAGGACCTTTCGAACCAGTACGGGAAAATCGTTTAATATCCACCTGGGTGAACGGGTTCATTACTTTCAGAAGCCGAAGCCGCCAACTTACGAACAGCAGAGGAAATCGTTCGATAAGGAGATGTCACTGCTAACCCAAAAGACAAATTTAAATCTGCAGGGGATCAAAGTATTAGAAATTGGTTGTGGAGCTGGTATAGCATCAGTTCTATTCGCCAATGCTGGAGTTAAGCAGGTCGTGGGAACCGATATATCCATCAACCTGAAGGCTCCACAGATGCGCCGACTCTTAGCAGGATGGGCCTTGCGCGAAGGCGCTTCGCCGCCCCTCGAAGTGTCTGAGGATTTTTGGGATATAGCGGGAGCGAATTTACGTTATCTGCGGAATACAGGCGAACATCTCCCCTTTCCCGATAATCGCTTTCATCTGATTTATTCGAACCAGGTATTAGAGCATGTGCGCGATCCTGAGCGATGTCTGCGTGAGATGCTAAGAGTGTTGGTTCCGTCAGGAATTCTGTATTTTAATTATAATCCCTGGTTTCATCTCAACGGAGCTCATGGCGCTTGTACGACGGATATCCTCTGGGGGCACTTACAGATGACGGCTGATGAGATGGAAGAATACGTTCAATACGTTGAAAATCCTGTCTCGGGAGAGCTGGCACGACGTGCATTTATAAACAACTTTACTCCGGAACGTCTGACCTTGGCTGGTTTCGAAAAGATTATTGAAAAGCTGCTTCCGGTAGAGGTGATTCATTATGACACTAATTTCAACTCACATAAAACAGCAGCTCTGAGCAGCGAGCTGATGGAACGATGCAGGAAGGATTACCCAACTCTGGAACTCAGAGATTTCTTCACGGATCAGGTTACGGTGATCTTGAGAAAGAGTCAGCGATAATTAGCATTTGTCACTATTTCTTACCACATTTTGTGCATAAAATATTTGCAAATATGTGATCTACGTCCTATTTTCTGGTAATTTTATCGTTATATTGTACGTGACGATAAAAAGAAAACACCTGAGGAGACGCTTATCGCGAGTTGCCTATGACTTTTGAAAGACGCTTTGTATCCGCAGTGCTCGGGCTTTGTTTGGTACTGGTGTTACTGTGGGGCGTGCCTTTGCATCCTGATACCGAAGCACAGCTCCGTCAGACCGACCAGTTCCAAGCCGTCCGGGCCGCACTCTTAGATGCCCATACATCTGGAGTGAACCAACCGACCACACGCCCCATCGATATCCGCCAGATGTCCAATATGGACCGTCTGGAATTGCGTGTGCTGACCATCCTGGTCGATTTTGAAGATAATCCTGCCAATGCGACCCAGTATCCGGTAGAGCACTATGAAGAGTTGCTCTATTCAGTCGATACTTTCCCCACCGGCAGTCCGGCAGATTACTACCTGGAAAATTCCTACGATGACGTGCACATCACAGGTGAAGTTGTGGGCTGGTATCGCATGCCGGAATCTTACGCCTATTACGTCGATAATAACTACGGATTCGGCTCCTATCCCCAGAACTCTCAACGCTTGACAGAAGATGCCGTTGCGGCCGCTGATCCCGACATCGATTTTTCGCAGTATGACAACGATAACGACGGTTATGTCGATGCGCTGTTCGTCGTGCATGCCGGTCCCGGCGCAGAACAGACCGGTTCCACGGCTAACATCTGGTCGCACGCCTGGGTGACGCACAATGTGCCGTT
>JAHJDJ010000146.1 GCA_018812585.1 bacterium | reverse complement strand
GGATCAAATCCGGCGATGGAGAGGATGGGAGGGCGCGTTGGGATCATGGGAGATGCATCGTAATTACCGATTAAATAATCCCCCCGCCTCGGCTGAAGCCGAGTCTCCTCCCTTAGTAAGGGGGGCAAATGGGGGTTCAGCCAAAATGGTCCCAGGATGTTGGACTGATCTCTTCGATCCTGCCGTCGGGATGAACCAACCGCAAACCAGCTTCAGCAGTGATACTTCCGATGCAGTGAAGCTCGCGATTCAGTTCCGATTTGACGCGGTCGAAGAATTCGTCGAGGCGGTCTGTTGGTGTGCAGCCCAGCAGGCGGTAGTCTTCGCCGCCGGTCAGCGCCAGTTCCAGCATGTCACAACCGTGATGTTCGGCTATCGCCTGCAGCTTCTCAGGAATGGGAAGCGCTCCGGCATTGATGACGGCTCCTGTGGAAGAAGTGTCAAGGATATGGGCAAGATCGCCCGCTAAACCGTCAGAGACGTCGATCATGGCATGGACCAGGCCGCTTTGGGCGCAGAGGAGACCCAGTTCGACTTCCGGTTGAGGCGTGAGGAAGTTCTGCAACACAAGAGAGTTGGGATCATTAATGAAGCTTATTTCGAGCATTTTCAATCCGACGGCTGCGTCCCCCAGCGTGCCGGAAACCCAGATGGCGTCTCCGGGTTGCGCTCCGCTCCGGCGGATGACTTGATCGCGCCTGACCGTGCCTCCGACTGTCGCGGAGATCATCAGATCGGAATTGGATTTGGAAAGATCTCCTCCCAGCAGACTGACACCGTATTTCTGCCCAAGCGTTTTCACGCCGGACATGAATTCGATCAATTCGGGTTCGGTCCAGCTTGGCGGCACGGCGAGACTCAGGTGCAGGTGGCATGGTGTGCCGCCCATTGCGGCGATATCGGAAAGGTTGACTGCCAGGGATTTCCAGCCCAGTTGCCGGGGCGTTCCCCAGCTCTGGCGGAAGTGGACGTTTTCGACTAACAGATCGGTGGTTTGAATGTAGAGGATGTCAGGATCTGAGGGCAAGCGAAACCCGGAAGCGTCATCGCCGGAACCGATCTCGACGTCGTCTGCCGCCCGCCAGTCCCCCAGAAGCTTCCGGATCAGCTCGAATTCACCCGTCATTCTTTATTTCCCATGGCTTGCTGCGGGCCGGTTAGAATCTGGCGGTAGGCATGCAAGTCGCCCAACAGATCCAGCGCGGCCTGCATCTGGGTATCTTCTTCCAGCCCGGCCAGAATACTGCCTTTGCGGCCGTCCAGCAGACCGGCGATATTACGCTTCAGGGTCAGTTCCACGAAATCCAGGTTATCGGTAAAGTAGTCCGGTTTCTGCGCAGCGAAAGCCTGCTGTAAGGCATTTAAACAGTCGGTCACGTCCGAACCGTCAATTTCCTGTTCCGTTACTGTCACCTGGAGTTCATCCAGTTTCTGTTCCAGATCGGTCTTGAAGACGAATCCCTTTTCATCCAGATAGGCGCGGAATTGGTCGATTATTGCTGGTGTGATCTCGTAATTTCTTGTATCCGGATGGTCAGAGAGATACCTGGCGGTGAAATCGTAGAAATAGCCTCCACCCAGCAGTTCAGTTTCGTAGCGGTTCAGTTCCGGCAGCGCCACTTCGATGTCGGGTGTGATGCCGCCTCCGCCATAAACCGTGCGACCCGATCGTGTGTCGTAAACGTCTACCCTATCAGGTTCTTCTGAATAGCCCGCGGGTTTCAGAATAGCGTCATTCTCTTCAAAGTAATCCAGTTTCTGGATTAACCGTCCTGATGGAGTGTAATAGCGCGCAGTGGTGATTTTCAACGCACGGCCATCTTTGAAGTCAACCAGAGTCTGCACCAATCCTTTGCCGAAGGTTGATTTTCCCACGATGACCGCGCGGTCCAGATCCTGCAAGGCGCCTGCAACGATTTCAGCCGCAGAGGCAGAGCCTTCATCAACCAGGACAACCATGGGAAGATCCGGAACAATAGGTCCAGCCAGAGATTTGAAGCGTTTCTCCGAAGAGTCGCTGCGCCCTTTCGTGCTGACGATGGTTTCGCCTTTAGATACGAAATTCTGTGTGACTTCGACTGCGGCGGGGAGAAGTCCCCCGGGATTATGCCGCAAATCGAGGATAATGCCAGTCATTCCCTGCTGCTTGAGTTGATTCAATTCACGGCGCAGCTCGCTGCCGGCGTTGCGCGAGAAGCGGGTCAGTCTGACGTATCCGATAGTGTTATCCAGCAAACCTGAGAAAGAGATATCTTTGACGGTGATTATATCCCGCAGGAGAGTGAAATTAATCGGTTCGGCGACGCCAATCCGTTCCACAGTGATGGTGACACTGGTGCCTGGATCACCGCGCAGGTGCTGGGCAGCATCGGACGTGGAAAAGCCAGCGGTCGATATACTGTCGATTTCGACAATTTTATCACCGGGACGGATCCCTAACCGTTCGGCGGGTCCTCCTTCGATGGGCGAAATGACCGTGAGGACTTTATCTTTACCTCGCACACCAATTTCGATGCCGACGCCGCCATATTTCCCGGCTGTCATGATGTGTAAATCGTCCGATTCATCGTTGTCCAGGAAGACGGTATAGGGATCCAGTGTACTGAGCATCCCTTCAATGCCTGCCTGCATGAATGCTTCAGGATCGATGGTATCGACATAACGGTTGTTCAGTTCTCGATAAACCGTACCGAAAATTCCGATATTTTCTTTGATTTGCAGGTAGATATCAGCCTGGTTGGCTGGAACGTCAGCGAAGGCACTGAGTTGGTAAGCGCACAGGATGATAAGCAAATATCTAGTGAATCTGGGCATACTTCCCTCTCTTAGTTTCAACCGTTATAACGATCTGCCCCGATCATTTCTTACTAGTAAGACGTAAAATCAGCTCTCAACGTTGTCCACGGTCCGCATCGCCGTCAGAATCGCTTCCAGCATCGAACCAGCATCCGCTCGCATTTTACCCGCGATATCGAAAGCAGTTCCGTGATCTGGCGAGGTGCGCGGAAAGGGCAATCCACCGGTTAAATTGACGGCCTTACCAAAACCCGCCATCTTCACTGGAATCATTCCCTGATCGTGATACATCGCCAGAATTCCGTCGAATTGCTGATACCTTGGGAAAAGCGTATCCGCCGGAAATGGACCGGTCACATTCAAGCCGTCTACTCTGGCGATTTCTATGGCAGGTTCAATGACTAACTTCTCTTCATTACCGAAGATACCGCCATCTGACGCATGCGGATTCAGCGCGGCAACACCAATTCTTGGGTTGATGACTCTGAACCATTGCATCAATGTCTGGTGCAGAACCTGCAGTTTTTCAACGATCACATCTTTCGTCAGAACCGTGGCGATGGTATGTAATGGAATATGCGTAGTCGCCATACCGACACGCAACTGACCAGCCGCCAGAATCATGATGGATCGATCAACTCCGGCCAGCTTGGTGATCATTTCGGTCTGACCTGGAAAACGATATCCAGCCAGATGCAGCGCTTCTTTCGAGGAGGGTGCCGTCACCAGCGCCAAAGCAGATCCCTGTAGACAGGCTTTTACTCCAATGCCAATCCCCTGCCCGGAGACTGCCCCCCCAAATTCTGAAACAGAGCCATAATTGATTTCAGAGGATTTTACCGCAGGTGGAACAATGACCGGAATAGATTCAGAGACGCAAAGCCCATCTATTGATTTCACCTCGATAAACTGAAGCGGTTCCCCTAACTGTTTATTTATCTGCATTAACTGCTGTAAAGATCCGGCGAGAATCAGGCGCTGCCTCTGAGTCTGATCCAGATTGATCAGAGCCTTAAGAGTAACTTCCGGGCCGATACCATTCGGATCGCCGCAGTTGATAAAAATCGGTTTTAGATGACTCATGACAGGTTAAATTCATTAGTGACAAAGTCAAGGTAATCAAAAATATAGAAAAAGTCAATGAAAACCTGAATCAGGCAGACGATCCTCTGTTTTTAACGATCTAAGGGAACCTGGAATTACCTCAAGGGTTATTATAAGTGACTACTCCAGAGAACATCGAGCGGTATAGTGTTTTTAAGCCTTTTACACTGTCCCGCTCTTCTAACTCACAAATAAATTTTTCATCATTATGAAACAAGCAAGGCTGCAGGAGACCTTTCTAAGGGGTAAGCAGGTTTTTGATGGAAGGTTGCTGCAAGTTCACCGAGACGTCGTCGCATTATCTGATGGACATGAGGAAGTGCGTGAAATCATGCGCCATCCCGGCGCCTCGGTTATCATTCCCGATTTGGGAGACGGACGCTTAGTTCTGGTCAGACAATTTCGATACGCCTTAGACAGAGAGACATTAGAGTTCCCGGCGGGCCGTCTGGATCCGGGGGAGGATCCTGAGACCTGTGCAAAACGCGAATTAGCCGAAGAGACCGGCTATCAGGCTGGAAAACTGGATTTCCTTTTAAAGATACACCCGGCTCCCGGATATACCGATGAATTGATTTACATCTATCGTGCGTCCGAGATGACAGCCGGAAAGGCGCATCCGGACTCGGATGAAGAGCTGTTCACCGTGGAAATAACCGTGGACGAACTGGTAGAGAAATTGCAGCAGGGGATACTGACAGATTCTAAAACCATCAACGCGTTGCTCTATTATCGCTGTTTCATAGGCTGATAAAAGGTAATCTTCCGGATATGCTCTTTAAAAAATAGCTTGACAATCATAGTTTTTATCCTTATCTTATATCGAATAGTTGCGTCTTATGATACAGCTCGACCCGATTCACAGGGACGTGATTATATACAGCCCTGAAGGTTAATAGGAGTCTGAAGCCTCTTTTGGAGGAAAAACCTCGACAACGATTTGAAAGTCGACTGACGTATTATTTGCGTTGCAGTGTTCAACGACGAAGTATCCGAAAGCTTCAGAACTACGTCCCTGTTGACGCTCTGGCCGCTTAGGTTGTAAGTGGATCGGGGCTTTTTTATTTTATTTGACCGATTTTATTATAAGCTTTTAATGGGTCCATCACCATGACAAAAAATACAGTAGATCATACCATATCAGATGCAGAGGAACGGGTTGAAGTTTCTCTGAATGAAGGCGAACTTTTCACCTTAGCAGGCGTTCACGACCGAAATCTGCGGTTACTGCGTGCTTTTCTGTCTGCGAAAATTTCTACCAGCAGCGAAGCGATCACGCTTAGCGGCAGCAGGCAGGCTATCCTCGAAGCTCGCAGCATCCTCGAGGAGTTAATTAATATAATCCGGCAGCGCGGCAGCCTGGACAGTGATGACGTTGAAACAGTCCTGCGGCTGCTATCCAATGCTGAACAGATTGACGAGCGAGACATCCCTTCCGGGTTTTCCAAGATAGATACGCCACAGAAACAGATTTATCTTCGTTCGCCTAATCAGGAAAAGTATTACCAGGCAACTCGCAGCAATGATCTCGTATTCGCGATCGGACCAGCAGGCACCGGAAAGACATATCTCGCGGTAGCGATGGCTGTTCAGGCCTTGACAACTCGGGAGGTGAAACGGATCGTACTTTGTCGTCCCGCGGTCGAGGCTGGCGAGAACTTAGGTTTTCTGCCGGGTGATTTAAAAGAAAAAGTCGATCCCTATTTCCGCCCGCTCTATGACGCACTGCTGGAGATGCTTCCCGCTGAAAGGTTAAAACGGCTGATCGACCGAAACACCATAGAGATCGCTCCATTAGCGTACCTGCGGGGGCGTACTCTTGCAGACGCCTTCGTCATCTTAGACGAAGCGCAGAACAGCAAAGCTGAACAGATGATGATGTTTCTCACGCGGTTAGGCGCGAGATCAAAAGCGTTAATCACAGGCGATGAAACGCAGATCGATCTTCCTAATAAAGAAGAATCTGGTCTCTTGCAGGCGCCTCAGGTATTGTCCAACATTCCCGGTATTGAATTCGTCCGTCTGGATGAAACTGACGCTGTCAGGCACGAGTTGGTCAGACGCATTATTTTAGCGTATCAGGATTTCCGTAACCATAAAAACCGTGATGCCGATCATCATCACCAGCCTATTAACGAGTAGGCCTTTCCCGAACTCGTGTCATGCCTGATTCCATCGTCACGATACATTGCGACCATCCGTACGGTGAGCCTGATCTTGATGGACTGAACTCTTTAGCGGAACATGTTATCCGCACAGAGAATTGGCGCTTCAACGCCACGATTATTCTGGTCGACGACGCGGGTATCATCCGCCTGAATCGGAGTTTTTTGCAGAAGGATGATGTTACTGACGTCATAGCATTTCAGGTCGATGAAGAGAATGATGGGGAGGTTTACATCAACCTGGATGAAGCGCGAAAGCAAGCGCTGGAAGCGGATGAACCCATCGCCAAGGCGGTGCAGCGCCTGTTAGTGCATGGTATATTGCACTTGGGTGGATGGATCGATGGAACGGATGACGAACGCAAAAAAATGCTCGCTCACGGCGAAACTTATCTATAATTAACCTAAACATACAACAGAACGTAACGCAAGGTTGACAACTTAATAAAGTGGAAGATGGTTTAAGCGCAGGTTTTATCCTGCTGGGTCTAGGATTTTGTCTGGTTCTATCCGCCTTTTTCTCATCAACAGAAACGGCATTCTTTTCCCTGACTCAATCAATTTTATCTGAGCTGAAAGAAGCTCGTGATCCCCGCTCCAGACGGGTGGTCCGTCTGTTGGAACGCCCCAAAGAACTGCTCATTACTATCCTGTCGGGGAACGCCCTGGTCAATGCTGCCATAGCTGTGATGGCTACTTTCCTGGCTATCGAGATCTGTGAGATGACAGGATTTTCCGTTGCGGCTGGATTGACGATATCAGTGTTGCTGGTTACCGGTCTCATTCTTATCCTGGGTGAAATCACACCCAAGATCATTGCTATCAAATATGCTGTTACCTGGGCGCTCTGGAGTTCTTTGCCGCTTGATCTGTTTCGCCGTCTGCTTTGGCCGCTTTCCGCGTTTTTAACTCTACTTTCCGCCGGACTTTCACGTGCCTTAAGGGTTGACCGAGCTCGCCTGAACATTTCAGAAGATGAGATTAAAACGCTAGTAGAGGTTTCTGAAGAACGGGGCGCCTTGGAAGAAGATGAAAGGGCGATGATTCAGGGGATCTTTGAAATCTCCGAGATGATGGTCAAAGAGATCATGGTGCCGCGCGTCGATATTGTTTCGCTGCCTGTCACCGCGACTGCGCAGGATGTGATCACGCTGGTCAAGGAAAGAGGGCATTCGCGCATTCCGATATACCATGAGAGTTTGGATAAAATCGCTGGATTGATCCATGTTAAGGATCTGTTGCCATACATGGAGAATGGTGACTGGAAGATTGATTTATCACAGATTATCCGAGAAGCGAACTTCGTCCCTGAGGGCAAAAAAATCGATGACCTGCTGAGGCAGTTTCAGGGGGAAAAGTCACACATGGCTATTGTGGTCGATGAATATGGCGGCACAGCGGGTTTAGTGACTTTAGAAGACGTCCTGGAAGAGATCGTCGGTGAAATACAAGATGAATACGATCGTGAAGTTCCACTTTGCCAGAAAATTTCCGAAGACGTTCTGGTCGTGGACGCGCGTATCGACATAGATGAATTAAATGAGCACCTGGGGGGCAATGCCCTGCCGGACTCGGACGATTACGAAACTTTAGGCGGTTTCATCTTTTCACAGATGGGTGATTTACCTCAAGCCAAAGGCACGATCGATTATGGCAACCTCCACTTTATAGTGGAGGAGGTGTCGGGTAACCGTATCAGCCAGATTCGCATCGAAGTAAGATCTCCTCTGGAAAAGAGCGGCCGCGCGGAATAGAATTTAAATCTGAGCACTGAGTGCACAGATATGGCTTATCAGAAATTTAAAAAGTTTGCACGGAATATCTGGGCACAAATCGCCGCGTTTTTCGCTGTGCGATGGTTAAAACCTGCCCCTGATTCCCCTCTGGATTTCACCCGGCTGGTTGACGGCTGCCACGATTGGCTCGTTATCATGCCGGAGGATGCGAGCGCCTTCCAAACCGCTATTAGGCAGTGCGAGGAGGTCTTAGCGAAGATGACTGGCGTACGTTTCCATCTGCTGCTACCCTTAGAGTTACGTGGAGTGGTTGAAGCCACTTCAGAGATGAGACTTTTTTCTCTCAATCGAAATGATTTGTTTCTGGGGGTTTTCCCCCGTTCCAGTCTAATCCAACGATTGCAGGAGATCCAGCCGCAGATTGCGCTGGATTTATCGCCTCGAGCGACACCTCTCTCTCTGGTCGCCAGCGGACTTTCCGGTGCGAAAGTCCGGGGCGCCTTGGCGCGTTCGCAGGGTAACTCTATCTTTAATCTCCTCATTGAATCCAGATCAGGGGAACTCGAGGACAGGTACCGCGCGTTGTTTGCGTACCTGGCTTGACGTTCTCATATGATCGATCACATTACTTCACAGTTTCTACCTTCCGTTGAAAAACCCGAACGGTATCTGGGGCAGGAAATGGGTCTGCCCGAGTTACCCGTACGCCCTGATCTTCGCGTTGTCTTAGCCTTTCCTGATCTCTACGAACTGGGGATGTCCTACTTAGGATTGCGTATCCTCTATCACTTAGCAAATCAGGTAGAAGGTGTTGCCTGCGAGCGGGTATTCATGCCCTGGTTCGATGCAGTCAAGCGCCTGCGGGAACTGGAACTGCCGCTCTTTACACTGGAAACCAAAACGCCTCTGCATGAGGTCGATCTGATTGGATTCAACCTCCAGTACGAGCTGCATACGACCAACATATTAGCGATGCTTGATCTGGGAAAAATTCCCCTGCGCGCCGAAAATCGAACTACTGATGACCCGATAGTCATTGCCGGCGGTCCGCTGGCTCATAATCCCGAACCCTACGCACCCTTCTTCGACGCCATAGTAATCGGAGACGGCGAAATAGTCTGGCCAGAATTACTGGATGCTCTAAAAACGCACAAAAAAGCCGGTCTGACACGCTCTGAAATAATTCGCCGTCTGGTTGATATGCGCGGACTCTACATCCCTTCTCTGTATCGTCCCTCATTTGATGGCGAGGGGAAATACAGCGGTTTGACCCGCAGTGACGGGACAGTTCCTCGAACCATCGAAGCACGCATAACGCCTCAACTTCGTCAGGATTATTATCCGCGGCAACCAATTGTGCCTACATTGGAGACGACACATCACCGTGTTGTAGTGGAAATTGCGCGGGGCTGCAGTTGTGGCTGCCGCTTCTGCAGCGCTGGGATGATTTACCGCCCGGTGCGCGAACGACCCGTTGCAGACTTGCTCCGTCAGGCAGATCAAGAGCTGTCCCGGACAGGGTTTGACGATCTGTCCCTGCTCTCGCTCTCAACCGCCGATTATCGGTATTTGGAGCCACTGCTGGAAGGGCTGGAGCCGATTTTGCTAAAGCACCGGGCGCGGTTGTCCTTTCCTTCTCTGCGTCCTCAGATGTTTACGTCTCAAATAGCTGATCGAGCGGCTGCTCAGCGAAAATACGGACTGACCTTCGCGCCCGAAGCGGCAACAGCACGACTACGGAAAGTGATCAATAAACATACGTCAAATGAGGACCTCCTGAACGCCTGCCAATTAGCTTTCGAGCGCGGTTGGCAATTGGTCAAGCTCTACTTTATGGTGGGACTACCGACAGAGACTGAAGCTGATGTGGAAGCGATTGTCGATCTGGTCAAGCAGGTTGATGCGGTCGGCAAGGGATCGCACCACTGGAACATAAACGTTTCCCTGTCACCCTTCTCGCCAAAACCACAGACTCCCTTCCAGTATGACGGTTTATTGCCGCCTGAAGAAATTCGTCGTCGCTATGACATATTAAAAAACGGGTTAAAGCGTTATCGCCGCATCAGATTGGATTTGCGGCGACCTGAAATAACGATGGTTGAAACTGCTGTCGTGCGCGGCGGGCGCAAGACCGCGGATGCCCTGGAAGCAAGATATCGTCAGGGAGCGATCTTCGATGCCTGGACAGATGGATTTTACTACCGAGGCTGGATCGATGCTTTCTCTGCGGCGGGGTTAGATCTCGCGGGGGAATGCGATGCACTGCCGCAAAAGAGCGCTCTGCCCTGGGATCACATAGATTCGGGCGTATCGTCGGCGTTTTTAGATCAAGAACGCAACATTGCAACCCTGCAGGGGCAGACGTCTGACTGCCGCCAGGACGAATGCCACAACTGTGGTTTACAAACACATGACGATCTGCCTTGCCCCGACGTTCTTGATCTGCCAGTGGAGATGCCACACTTCGAACCTGCATCGCAGGAACCGGAAGAGTACAACCGTTATATCATGCAGTATCGCCGCACAAAAGAGAGCAGATTTTACACTCATCACGGCGTCACAGCAGCAATAGAACGGGCCTTAAAACGGTTGGCAATTCCTCTGGAATACAAGAAGGGTTTTCATCCACGAGTGCGTTTGGTATCCTGCCCGCCCCTGAATCTGGGTTTCATGTCAGAGTGCGAGCTGGTTGAATTCGGCGTCGGCGTAACCTGGACTGAAGACTTAACCGAAAAGTTAGCTGAAGCGCTGCCTCAGGGCATCGTTCCGGATAAACTGTATCCAGGTCAGAAACGGCAAAACAGTATTGGCGCCTTAAATTCGTTTTTATTTCATATTACACCACCAGACGACATTGTTATTGCCGCACAAATCGAACCACGGATAGTTGAACTGCTGGATTCGTCTGAATGTATGATCGAACGACAAAACCCGAAGAAGACAGTCATTTATGACGCACGCCCTGGAATCTGGAGATTGACTGTGGAAGATGGCGCTATCTTCATGGGTGTCGAGACTACCGGAGGGAAAATCCCTCGAGTAGATGATCTACTGAAACATCTCTATCCGGAAAACAATGCCGCAGATCACCCATTTGCGAACTGGGATATCGTTAGAATAGGACAGTGGTGGGTTGATCAAGGGGTCCGACAAGCTCCATTAATGGCTGATATTGCCACCGGTGAAAATCACTAAAAACTTATGCCTTATGAACCTTAAAAAACAGATCATTATCAATTCCAGCGCGACGGAATCCCGTATCGCCATGCTGGAAGATGGGGAACTTGCGGAGCTGTTCGTCGAACGACCCCAGCACGAACGAACGCTGGGCAACATTTACAAGGGTATCGTGCGTAAGGTGGTTCCTGGAATGCAGGCTGCGTTTGTCAACTTTGGGGGTGAGACGGATTCGTTTCTCCATTTTTCTGATGTAGCGGATGTCGGCAGCACCGGGGGAAATGTTCCCACGCCCATTGTAGAAATGGTCGTGCGTGACAGTGAACACGGGCAACGCACCGTTCGTGCACCGTTACGTAACAATCAGGAAATTATTGTACAGGTCATCAAGGAACCAATCGGCCATAAGGGACCGCGTGTCACTTCACAGATTTCATTGGCTGGTCGTTATCTGGTTCTGATCCCCGGACAGAAAGACGCTGGGATATCACGCCGCATTACTGATTTTCATGAGCGTAAACGACTACGGACGGCGGCTCGTAATCTTCGCCCCAAAGGCTTCGGGTTGATCGTGCGCACCGTTGCGGAAACGCATACAGCGGATGAGCTTAAAGTTGACTTACAGTCGCTGCTGGAGCAGTGGAAACAACTCGAAAAGAAGATCTTCGAAACGAAAGCTCCGGGCATAATCTATCAAGATTTAAGCATGGCCTTTAGTGTCGTCCGTGACCTTTGCACACCGGATATTCATGAGCTGGTCCTCGATTCGAAATCTCTGTATAAAGAGATCGAAAAGTATCTGAAGGAGGTGTCTCCTCAGATGCTGAAATCCTTAAGTCTGCACCGTAGTAAAACGCCAATTTTCGATCATTACAAAATCGAGCAGAAGATCGAAAATATCGTGTCGCGCAAAGTGAATTTAGAGGGTGGAGGGTCCTTGGTCATCGATCCCACAGAAGCAATGACGGTTGTCGACGTGAACTCCGGTCGATTTATGGGAAAAAAGGATCACGAAGAGAATTCACTGAAAATCAATTTGCGCGCTGCGCGTGAGTTGTGCAGCCAGTTGCGGCTGCGAGACATCGGCGGCTTAATTGTCGTTGACTTTATCGATCTTCTGGAGGAAAATAATCGGCGTAAAGTCTTTGATGAAATGAAAAAGGGGCTGAGGCGCGATCGCGCCAAGACCGATATCGCGGCGATCAGTCAATTCGGAATTCTGGAAATGACACGTCAGCGGCTTCGACCAGCGCTGCTGTTCACCTTCAATGAACCGTGTCCGACCTGCAAGGGCACGGGAATGGTGCCATCTTTGGAAACCACTGTCACGCGCCTGGAGCGTTGGATCAGTCGGTTTAAGGCGGGAACGAGGGATCTGCGCGTTAAATTGACGGTACACCCGGAGGTTGCCAGTTTCTTGAAAGCCGACGGAAAGTCCCGTTTGAAGCAGCTCATGAAAAAGCACTTGATCTATATTAAACTGATCGAAGATGCTACGTTGATGCAGGATTATTTCATCGGTTATTCCTACCGGCACAAGAAAGACGTCACGGACGAATTTGATGTGTAAGGTTGGATTTGATCACGCAGATTATCTGCTAAAAGGTTGACTCTTCATTGATGCATAAAAATCATTCATCAGATCTCCCAAAAACCCCTTGACATCCTGTCTCTTTTTCTGTATATTAGTTGTTTCCAAAAACAGAGTCAAGTGAAATGTATGCCATAGCAAAAATCGCCGGAAAACAATTCCGTCTCGAACCTAAAAAGAACGTTAAAGTCCCGCTCCTCGATGTAAAAGAGGGCAGCGCTTATACGATTGATGATATCCTTTTCGCAGTCGACAGCCGGGGCGCCAAGATCGACGATGCAGCTTTAAAAGGCATTAAAGCCAATGCCAAGGTCGTTTTACACGGCAGGGATAAGAAAGTCATCGTTTTCAAGAAGAAGCGTCGTCAGGGTTTCAAGGTCACCAAAGGCCACCGTCAGGATTTCACTCTACTGGAAATTGAGTCCCTGGAGGGTTTGATCGGAGAAGCCAAAAAGGCTGAAACACCGAAACAGGAAGCCAAGCCCAAGGCCAAGCCGAAAAAGAAGGCAGCGGATAAACCCAAGAAAAAACCGGCCGCCACCAAGGGCAAGAAACCTGCCGCGAAAGCTAAGCCGAAAGCCGCCCCTAAGAAAAAAGCGAAAGCCAAACCGAAGGCTGAAGAGAAGAACGCTGAAAAACCAGTCAAGGAAGAGAAGCCTGCTGTAGCAGCCGCTCCAGAAGAGGCTCTCCAGGCAGAAGAGAAGCCTGAGAAGGAAGGCGTTGAAAAAGAGAAGAAAGAGGGAGAATAGAAATGGCGCATAAAAAAGGTGTCGGCTCGACGCGTAACGGCCGCGATTCTAATCCCCAATATTTAGGCGTCAAGAGTGCGGGCGGCCAGTTCGTCAAAGCGGGTATGATCATCGTGCGCCAGCGGGGAACTAAGTTTCATCCTGGCACGAATGTGAAGATGGGGAAAGATAATACTCTATTCGCTACCAGCGAAGGCGTCGTGAACTTCGGTTCCGGCCGCGGCCGAGCCCGGTTAGTGAGCGTTAAACCTGCTGAGCAGAATTAATAAGTTGACCACTTTTTCCATTTTTTGTTGACTGGTAATCATGTTACAAAGACTATCCGTCGTTTTGATCGGGTTGTTCGTGATCGTTCCCCTGAGCGGTCAGGCACAACCCGATTCTCTCTGGGCAGCCTGGTTTGACGGTGACCACACGCAAGATTGGGAATGACTTTATCCGCCACCAGTGATGGCGGATTTGTTATTTCCGGACGTGAATAAATATAGTCTGGGAAGCTCTCTGGTAATCATCAAACTCAAAGGGACGCTTTGAGCTTGACTTCGTGAAATTTTTTGCATAAATTATTACCCCTTGGAGGAACTTAATCGGCATAGCTGCTTTAATCAAATAGATAAGCGTTTAATCAACCATCTCTATAAACTGTTTCGGAGGCGTACAAAATGAAGATTTCAGTCATAGGCGCTGGAAATGTCGGGCAGACAACTGCACATTATCTGGCCATGAAAGGTTTTGCCAAGGAAGTCGTCCTGGTCGACATCGTGGAGGGCGTGCCCCAAGGGAAGTCGCTGGACATCTGGGAATCCCAGCCTGTCAATATGCAAGATACCATCGTGACGGGCACCAACGGTTATCAGGAGACCGCCAATTCCGATATTATCGTCATGACGGCCGGTTTACCTCGTAAGCCCGGCATGAGCCGTGACGACCTGCTGGCTAAGAACACCACCATCGTCAAGGAGTGCACCGCTTCGTTCGCACAACGCAGCCCCAACGCCATCATCATCGTCGTGTCCAATCCGCTGGACGTGATGACCTACGTGACCCTGAAGGTCAGCGGTTTTAATCCCAAGAAGGTCATGGGTATGGCGGGGATTCTGGACACTGCACGTTACCGCAGCTTTATCGCTATGGAGCTGGGTGTTTCAGTGGAAGACATTGCCGCGCTGGTTCTGGGCGGCCACGGCGACACCATGGTGCCGCTGCCCCGTCTGACCACGGTGGGCGGTATTCCTCTGCCCGAACTGATGGATCAGGAAAAGATCGACGCAATCGTCAAGCGTACGGCTGGCGGCGGCGGCGAAATCGTCAAGCTGTTAGGCTATTCCGCGTATTATGCTCCGGCAGCCGGCGTCGTGCAGATGTGCGAAGCTATCGCTCTGGACAAGAAACGCGTCCTGCCGTGTGCCTGCTGGCTGACCGGTGAATTCGGCGTGGAAGGCATTTTCATGGGCGTTCCGGCACTGTTGGGTAAAGCTGGTGTCGAGAAGATACTGGAAGTCAAACTGAACGACGCAGAGAAAGCCGCCATGATGAAGACGGTCGATCACGTTCGTTCCGTGCAGGCGGAAGGCGAAAAGTTCATGTAGACCCACAACCAGTCATTGCGAACAAAATCAGCCGGACGGCTGATGTAGTGTGGCAATCTCGTTGTTTTACAAGCACTGACACAAAGGCCTGCTTCCGGATGGGGAGTGGGTCTTTGCTCTCTAAATGCAAAATGCAAAATGCAAATATCAAATATCAAAATTGAAAAGTGGGGCGGGGATTGTCGGGAAAATGTCTGTTTTGGAGTTGCGAAAACATGACTTGGATTTTAAATTGTACGAAATATCTTCTGAGGTGAAAAATGTTGACTGATTATATCAAAGCTGCCATGTCGAAAGCGAAGTACGACATCCTGACTGACGATAAATCGTTCTATGCTGAAATCCCCGGCTTTGACGGCGTGTACGCCAACGCGAACCAGCTTGAAGCTTGCAGAACCGAGCTTGAAGAAGTTCTGGAAGAATGGATTCTGTTTCGAGTGTCGAAGAATTTGGCGCTACCGGTGGTGGATGGGATGGAAATAAAGATCAGGGAAGTCGCCTGATGCCGAAATTTGGACCAACAAAGCGAAAAGACCTGATCCG
>JAHJDJ010000145.1 GCA_018812585.1 bacterium | reverse complement strand
TGAAAGCGGATGTTTTGCAAGTCACGTTGAATGCTCCCGCCGCTATGTTGGAAGAGAAGCGCTATTGGTATGGAGTCGCTCACACTCAACCAACGGCTGAAGACTGGCTGAACGAGGCGAGGAAAATAGACCCGGAAGCTTATCTATGGCTATTTGGTTTAACGCCTGCAAAATCTGGTGTCTGGCAGCCCTGGGGGTGGCGGTTATATGCTACTGAAAAGCTGGAGAATTTTTTTTACAAGCCACCGCATGGCTCACCTGTCCTGATAGCAGAAGAACCGGTTGAATTTCATTCAAAAATCCGCCACATCACACCGTCGATTTCCCTGTCGAACGGAGATAAGGTGGTGAGGACTTTTACTGCGGGTTTCGTAATCCAAGCAGAAGGATCAATTCAACTCATCGCCGCAAAAGTCGGAAAAGATTATCACTGGGAACACCAGGAAACCTTAGATTTCGGCAGCCGGATTTGGGTGGATACCGGTTCTGACGGGATGCTTTGCTGCGGAGTTGACGTCGAATTAGATGATTACGTCGCCTCTGTAAATTCCTCAGAAATGCCGGCAGAATCGCCTCTGGAGTATCTGAAAGCTCAGGTCGTTGCAGCCCGATCCTGGTTGCTGGCAAACTGGGGCACACATCATCCTGACGATCCTTTTGTGATCTGCAACGGAGATCACTGCCAGTGCTTTTACGGTGGCAGCCGCGTAAAGGAACTTTCCCGTCGAGCCGTCTCTCAAACCTGCGGTGATCTTCTTTTTAATAATGACCGTGTCTGCGACGCCCGCTACGCCAAATCTTGCGGAGGCGTCACTGAACCCGCACGTAATGTCTGGCAGTTCGTCGATCAGCCCTATCTCAGGAATCTGCGAGATCTTCCCGATGAACCTGTGATGGATTTATCCAGAGAAGAAGATTTCATCGCGTTTGCAAAGGCAGGTTCTGACGTCCTATCCTGTTGTGCGCCACGATATGCAGATTTCAGCGGCGAAAACCTGGGACATGCCCAGCAAGGGTATCGCTGGACAAGGAAACTCTCGGGGCAGGAATTGCGGGATATTCTATCAACAAAAATGGGGAATGATCCGGGCGAGATCATTGATATTCTCCCCCTGCGGCGAGGGCCCTCGGGGCGGCTGATCGAAATTGAAATTATCGGTTCTAAGCGGCGCTTTAAAGTATCTCCGGAGTTGGAAATTCGCCGCCTGCTGAGTAGAAGTCATCTCCCTTCATCCGCTTTCCGAATCGAAAAAAGCGGGCAAGGATTCCTGCTTTCTGGGATGGGTTGGGGGCATGGCGTTGGATTATGCCAGGTTGGCGGCGTCGGATTGGCGCTGAAAGGATGGGATTATAAACAGATTCTGCGCCACTATTATCCTGATACGACCGTCACAAGAAGTTATTGATTTTCAGCTCTTAATTCCGTATCTTCGAAAGTAATCGAATTAATCGGCCTGATAAAATAAACTTGAAAATGACTTTTCTGCGTAAACTGGCTGACATTCTATATAGCATCATCACTTATATTGTGGTGGTATTCGGTTTGGTGCCGCTTTTCGGCTTCATCATGAAGGTGCTGAATCGCACGGAAGTGCGTAATGTTCACCACGTGCAGAAGGCTGAACCTCCGTTTCTTTTTATCTCCAATCATGTCACAATGCTGGATGATGCTTTTCTCGGACCCCTGATATTTTGGCCACGAGCCCTTTGGGACTGGCGATTTATTCCCTTCCACACGCCGGAAAAGAAGAACTTCTTTCGGGGACCATTCTTTTCCTTTATGATGTGGGCAGCGAGAAGCATTCCTTTCACGCGAGGTCAAGGGGTCTTTCAACCGGGAATGGAACGCGTGATTCGCCTACTGAAAACAGGCCATGTTGTGCATATCTACCCGGAAGGGACACGCACCCGCAGCGGCGATATTGGCAAAGGAAAAATCGGCGTGGGACGCATGATTCGCGAAACCGGAGTAAAGGTGATCCCCTGCTATCATTCGGGACTGGGAAACGTGCTTCCTATCGGTACTAAAATTCCCAAAACCGGAAAAAGCGTCAAGGTGCTGATTGGCGAACCGATTTATTTCGATGAGTTCATGGATCTTCCTAATGCACCTAAAACCTGGCAGATGATTTCCGACCGGCTGATCGAAGAGATCAAAACAATGCGGGATCGCATGAGTACTGAATGGAGTGAATTGGGCGCTAAAACTGACGAAGCGCAGAAAACCACGCCGGTCCCATAATACTGTCAGAAAAGAGTAGACCTATGGCCAAGGCACCGCAAAACCAATCCAATCAACCTGACGATGTGGGTTTGGAAGTGGTATTACAGCGCATCTTTCGTGAAATGGATCCAGCCGCGCATCGTGAAGCGATCTGGGAACTTTTCCATGTTTCCGGGGATTGGGACATTTTCGAACGAGTCCACGAATATGGAGGCGAGCGTGCTATTATTGATTATTTCAAAGCGTTCTTGAACCAGATGGACCAACCCAATCCTCTTGATGAGAACGAGAGCGACGCACCGGCCTTGGCAGAAGATCTGCGGGATGAAATTCGAGAACTGTATGCTGGTCCCATTCAATGCCTGCATCGCCAGGATTGGGCAGGCGCCGCGGCTGCCATGCATGAGATACTGCTGTCAGAAATTTATGAATGCTGCGACGTCGATGATGAAGCGCTGGAACTGGAAGCGGCCACTTCGGAGGGATTAAAACAGTGGGTTCCCGAAGAGATTCTGTTTCCCTTGAGCGTCGTTGAATTCCTGGCCTATTCCAACCGGCTTCGTTCCATGTACAATCGCGAG
The DNA here is from genome assembly GCA_018812585.1 of bacterium. Lineage (GTDB taxonomy): Bacteria > Electryoneota > B3-LCP > B3-LCP > B3-LCP > JAHJDJ01. Next base: position 564 of record JAHJDJ010000145.1, on the reverse strand, counting down.
TTACTGAATAATCACTTGTCACTTCTATTGACTCTCTTCTTCCGAGCGCAAGCCCACTTGGAAATTTTGGAATCGAAAAAGAACCCTCATTTTAGGGCGGGAGATGAGGATGAATAAATTGAAGATCAATCCAGCGCTGGTGCAGCAGCTTCTGGTGCAGTTTATCAAAGAGCATACCGAAAAGCAAGGCTTCAGCAAAGCCGTTCTAGGCCTTTCGGGAGGTCTTGATTCAACCGTGTCGGCTTATCTGGCAGTCGAAGCGCTGGGGCGATCCAACGTTCTGGGAGTCTGCTTACCGCATCAGCAGAGCAGCCCTGCCAGCCTGAGCGACGCCAATACTGTGGCGCAAGCGCTGCAAATCACCACCAGGCAGATTGACATAACACCGTTCGTTTCTTCCTTCCTGAAGACCTTTCCCGATATGACGCCCCTGCAGTTGGGAAATGTCATGGCGCGCTGCAGAATGATCTCCTTATACCAGATTTCCGCAGACGAAGGTGCGCTGGTTTTGGGGACGTCCAATAAATCTGAAATTCTGCTGGGTTACGGAACTCTGCACGGAGA
>JAHJDJ010000144.1 GCA_018812585.1 bacterium | reverse complement strand
AATCGACGTGAAGGAAACCTTGAAGAAAAAGCTGGACGTCGATTTTCCACAATATAAGATCCTGGGCGCCTGTAATCCACCATTCGCTTATAAAGCGCTGCAAGCTGAAAGCAAAATCGGCACCATGCTCCCCTGCAACGTCATCGTGCGCGCCATGAAAGAGGGCGGCGTTGAAATTGCAGCGGTGGATCCAATAGCCTCGATGCAGGCAGTCGAAAATCCAGCTTTAGGCAGCATCGCTCACGAAGTGCAGGCGAAATTGAAGAAGGTGATCGTCAGTTTGTAGGTTAGGTTGTGTGTCATTCTGAACCTGCTGCGAGCAGAGTGAAGAATCTTTGGCAGTAATGAAATTACGAGATTCTTCGCTTCGCTCAGAATGACATAGTCATGTTCTTCTCTTAGTGGTCAAGCAGATGCCCAAACTCGATCTCAAAAAAACACTGAAAGAGTTCTACAATCCATCAGCGAAAGCAGTTTCGGTCGTGGATGTGCCGCCTTGGAATTATCTGATGTTGGACGGGAAGGGTTATCCCGGCACATCGCAGGAATACGCTGACGCCATGGAAGCGCTTTACGGCGTCGCCTACACCCTGAAATTCATGCTGAAAGGTAAACCGGACATCCCGGATTGGACTGTAATGCCCCTTGAGGGGCTCTGGTGGATGGATGACATGACCAAGGATTTCACGGCGAACAAAGACGCCTGGAAGTGGACCTCGATGATTCTGCAGCCTGATTTCGTGACCACTGAAATGATCGCAGAAGCCAGCGCAGCATTGAAAAAAAAGAAAGATCCGGTGGCACTGCCGAAACTGCGCTTTGAATCATTCCACGAAGGTTTGTCGGTACAGATCATGCACATCGGGCCGTATGCCGAAGAAGACGCAAATATCGAGAAACTGAACGACCATATCGAAGCATCTGGGCATGTTCGACATGGCCTGCACCACGAAATCTATCTGTCCGATCCCAGGCGCACCGCGCCGGAAAAGCTGAAGACCGTCATCCGTCAACCCATGAGGAAAAAGTAATGTTCTTCCATATTTCAATTCACCATCCCAAAGAGGGTAAAGAGCAGGAACTGATCGCATCGATGCAGCGCTTTGGCGCCAAATGCATGGAATTCGACGCCAATCGGGGAGCGAACGCTCTGCATGATAAGGCGAAGAACGTCCTGATCGGGGTTGCCGTCTGGGATTCCAAGGAAGAATGGGAAGAAGCCATCCCCAAAATCAGTAAAGTAGTCGCACACGATCCTTTCGATGAATGGGAAGACGAACCACCACAGGTGTTTCACGCGGAGGGGGTGTGAGTAAATCCCGCACCCAAACCTCATCCTTCGGATCTCCGGGACGCATCAGTCATGATGCGTCGTCCTTTTATGGTGGGCGGCTCTACGACGGCCTACCGAAAGAAGAAAAGGTCGAATATATTGAAAATCCCATCCCCAAGCAGTATATTGATAAGATTATCTGTTCTTCATCCGAGGCGATGACCGAATTGCCTGATGCCAGCGTGCATCTGATGGTCACGTCGCCGCCGTACAACGTCGGCAAAGATTACGATGACGATATGACCTTGGATGAGTACCGGGCGTTTTTGAAACGGGTCTGGGCGGAAGTCAGGCGGGTATTGGTTCCCGGCGGCCGGGCAGTGATTAACATCGCCAATCTGGGGCGTAAGCCCTACATACCGCTGAATGCCTTTATCACCGAAGATATGCTGGAGTTAGGATTTCTTCACCGCGGTGAAATCATCTGGAACAAGGCGGCGTCCAGTTCCGGTTCAACCGCCTGGGGATCGTGGCAGTCAGCCAAGAATCCAACTCTGCGGGACGTGCACGAATATAATATCGTCTTCTCCAAGGATACCTTTTCGCGCCGCGATCAAGGTCGTCCCAGTACGATTAGTAAAGAGCAATTTCTGGAATACACTAAAAGCGTCTGGACTTTTGGAGCCGAATCAGCGAAGAAAGTAGGGCATCCGGCTCCCTTCCCAGTGGAACTTCCTGCCCGCTTCATTCAGTTATATACATTCGAGGGCGAAATCGTCCTGGATCCCTTTGCCGGCAGCGGACAAGCCGCCATCGCCGCGATTCAGTCCAACAGGCATTTCGTCGGATACGAAATAAGTGAAGAGTATCAGCAGTTAGCAGAAAAACGCATTAGAGATATCTACCAGGATGCAGAGCAAACTAACCTGCTCCCGGCACAAAACAATGACTAAAATGAAATCCTCACCGTTCATCCCTGCCGCGGAGATTCGCCGGCAGTTTGTCGATTTCTTCAAGGATAAGGATCATACCTTCGTTCCGTCATCATCGGTTGTACCGCTGAAAGATCCGACTCTGATCTTCACCAATGCCGGTATGAATCAGTTCAAGGACATTTTTCTGGGACAAGGGACAAGGCCTTACCAGCGCGCCGTCAATACGCAGAAGTGCATCCGCGTATCAGGCAAGCACAATGACTTGGAAGAGGTTGGCCGAGACGGAATCCACCACACCTTCTTTGAAATGCTGGGGAACTGGTCATTTGGGAATTACTACAAAATCGAAGCGATTCGCTGGGCTTGGGAACTGGTTACCGAATTCTGGAAACTGCCCAAGGATAAACTATACGCCACAATCTATCTTGATGATGATGAAGCCGATGCCGCCTGGCGTTCTGAAACCGACGTCAAACACAGTCATATCGGCCGCTTCGATAAGGATAACTTCTGGGAGATGGGTGAAACCGGCCCTTGCGGTCCCTGCACCGAAATCCATATAGATCTGGGTGAGGGATTGTGTTCTCTGGAAAAGCATCCGCAGCACAAATGCGGCGTCAACGCGTCCGGCTGCGGCCGCTTTGTCGAACTATGGAACCTGGTGTTTATCCAGTATAATCGCGACGGGAAAGGCTCTCTGACCGAACTGCCTGCCAAGCATGTTGACACTGGCGCTGGTCTGGAGCGGCTGGCTGCGGTAATCCAGGGCGTCCCCACCAATTACGACACTGATCTCTTCCAACCACTGATCCAGCGCATTGTTGACTTAACGGGCACTCCTTACGATCAGGGTGTAGGTGGAGTTGCACATCGTGTCGTGGCGGATCACTTGCGGTCAATTTCGTTCGCCCTCGCGGATGGCGCCATGCCATCCAACGAGGGGCGCGGTTACGTGCTGCGGCGTATTCTACGCAGAGCCGCCCGTTTTGGCCGCACGCTTGGTATGCACCAGGCATTTATCAACGAACTGGTCGATGATCTGGGCGGCGTTATGGGTGAGGCATTCCCTGAAATCGTCGAGCGCGCGGAACACATCAAGGGAGTCATTCGGGGCGAAGAAGAATCCTTTGGGCGGACCCTGGATCGCGGCATCGATCTGTTCAATGAATTGATCACCAGGTTGTCGAAAGAGGACCAGAAACTGCTCCCGGGTGACGAAGCCTTCAAGCTTTATGACACCTTCGGATTCCCGCTGGATTTGACGCAGTTGATGGCTGAAGAAAAGGGATTCACGGTAGACGTGAAAGGCTTTGAAAGCGAGATGAACAACCAGAGGGAACGGGCTCGCAGTTCAGGTAAATTTTCTGGTATCGATCTGCAGTTCGAAGGGATGCCGTTACAGCGCCTGCGGGATGATGGCCAATGCGAATTCCTCGGATTCGACGATGTCATCATTGAAGGCGCACACATCACCGCTTATCAATCTGACCGTAAAAAGGTAAGGCTGGTCTTGGACCGCACCCCCTTCTACGCTGAGTCGGGAGGTCAGGTTGGCGATGCTGGCAGCATCATTTCTGCCGATTGGGAAGTGGAAGTGGAAGACACGCAGAAATTCGGTGAAGACGTCATGCATATCGGCGCCATCGTCGCTGGATATGAAGCCTTCCGCAAAGATGCTGTAAAGAAATTTCCTACAGTCGTTACAGCCAAAGTCGATTATCTGCGACGGCTGAAAACCGCGCGTAATCATACTGCAACGCATCTGATTCAGGCGGCACTACGCAAAGTTCTGGGCAAACATGTCAACCAGTCCGGCTCTTTAGTGCATCCGGGTTACCTGCGCTTCGATTTTACTCATTTCGAAAAGCCCACTGAAGAGCAAATCGACCGGGTGGAAACTATCGTCAATGAAGTGATAGCCAAAGCTCATCCGGTGAAATGGCAGATTACCAGCATCGAAGACGCCAAAAAGAGGGGCGCGATGGCTCTCTTCGGCGAAAAGTATGGCGAAGATGTTCGGCTGGTCACGGTCGCTGATATTTCCGCTGAGCTGTGCGGCGGGACGCACGTTAAAACCACGGATCAACTGTTGGCCTTCCGCATCGTTTCGGAATCCGCAGCCGCAGCCGGTATACGGCGCATCGAAGCCTGGACGGGCGACCGCGCTTTGGAAGCAGCCATCGAGGATAAACGAATGCTGCGGATGCTGCAGAATGCTCTATCAGCGCATGGCGGTAATGTCCTCGATAAAGTCCTCAAATTGATGGAAGATTACAAGATACTTCTAAAGCAGGTTGAGCAGTTTAAGCAGGCATCGGCGGGCGATGAAACCTCCAGTCTATTAGACAATGCGCAGGATGTCGAAGGCGTTCGCTTAGTAACCGCTCTTTACGATGACCGTTCCATGGACGACTTGAAGACCCTGGCTGACGCCATCCGCGAAAAAAACAAAAACATCGTCGGCGTGTTCGGTTCTTCGCAGGAAGGGCGTGCATCCATCGCCGTCGTGGTGACGGAAGATCTGATTTCAGGGAAGGGTTTATCGGCAGGCAAGTTGGTCAAGGATATCGGCGCTATCGCAGGCGGTGGCGGCGGCGGACGCAATCATTTAGGGACTGCTGGCGCTAAATCGGCAGAAAAGCTGCCCGACGCGATTGCCGCAGCAGCGGATATTTTGAAGAAACATCTCAGCTAACATAAACTCTACAAATCCTCTATGAAAACACGTTACCTGCGCTACTCCATCTTGATCCTGATTCTGGGTATCGTCACCTACCAGGCGCTGGGTTTCAGTCAGCATTCCTTTGAAGCGTACTGCCCGTTCGGGGGCATGGAAGCTCTCTGGGGACTTTTCCGGGCCGGTCAGTTCAGTTGCGCCACCGGACCTTTAAATTTGTCGATGATGGTCGCAGTTCTGGGTTTAGCCATCGTTGCCAAGAAAACCTTCTGCGGCTGGGCTTGTCCCATCGGTTTCTTAAGCGAACTGTTCAGTCGATTGGGCAGTAAGATCGGATTGCAGAAATTTGAGGTCGGGCCAAAACTGAACGGCGCCTTGAAGCTGCTGCGCTATGTCGTCTTGATCGTGGCGTTGTTCTACACCTACAAGTTAGGCGAACTGGTGCTGCGCGGCTTCGATCCGTTCTACATCATCTTTTCCGGTTTCGGGCACGGCACACTGGGATGGATTACTTATACAACGTTAGGAGTCATCGCTGTCGGTGCGCTGCTCATCCCTATGTTCTTTTGCCGTTATCTTTGTCCGCTGGGCGCGACTTTCGATCCATTTTCCCGCCTGGGAATCATCAAGATCGAACGGAACGCGGAATTATGTACGGAATGCGGCGATTGCGGATCAGCCTGCCTCTGGGCGATCAAACCGATGGAAATGAAGAAAGTCCGTGATCGTGATTGCACTAACTGTCTGGAATGCGTCGACGCCTGCCCGGTGGACGACTGCTTAAGCCTGAAAGCTTCACTATAGGAATCCCGATGAAGATATCCAAATATCTACTACCCGTTCTGGTTATTTTCACGCTTTTCGGCGGTTACGCGCTGCGCCATGCGTTTACCAAACCTACGACCCAGGTCACATTTGAAGGAAATGGGACTGAAACCACAACTTACGTCGTGGAGGGTTTGAAATGCAAGGGTACGGCTAATTACTTCACCAGCCTTTACAAAGATAAGGCGGGGATCTCATCTATTGAGACCTTCGCGACGGAACATCTGGCAGTGTTCACGTATGACTCAGAGATTATCACGGCAGATGATATCCAGGCTATCATGGATGCGTCTCTCCCCATGAAGGATGGTTCGCACCGGCAGGTGTTCAGGTGCGTGGAGAGGCGGTAGCTGACTGCAGGGGTGCGCGTTGAACCTGGTCAGATCTGTCCGCCAATTGATTTTGTCCGCCAGATCTGTCGTCCCTTCGTGCGGGGCAGATTTCTGGAAATGACAGATTTGGCGTTAAAACATTCCTGTCGAATATCAAGCAGATTCTGTTGTTTATTATCATAGTATGCTCCTTACTTGTGAAATACGGAAGGGATATTTTGTATATATAATTTCTATATTAGAGCTTCTGTCTATAATATACAATATTTGTTTTATAAATGCAAGATAATAGTTGAGAATTTTTATGGGGGGATTGTTTTATGATTCAGGCGAGATTCTTTCCTAAAGGGACCACTTGCATAAATGCTTCGTGGCACTGCGCTCAGAATGACTGATCAGGAAAGCCAACTTTTGATAACACAAGGGGTTACAACCCCTTGTTGATTTCGTGAAAATTAATTATTTCAGGAATTTCTCATCATCCCCGACAAAAATTTTCGGGCGCTCTCACTTAGCGCCTTTAAATCATATCCGCCTTCCAAAGTGATCACCCATCTCCCCTGGCAGTGCTCGTCTGCGATGCCTTTCAGTATCTTAGCCAGTTTTCCATAGCCATCCGTGGTCACCTTCAGCGCTGACAAGGGATCGTCTTCGTGCGCGTCAAATCCTGCTGAAATAAGCAGAAATTCCGGTTTTAGCTCATTTGCCCAGGGGACTAACTGCTCTTTAAATGCCGCGATGATCTGCTTATCTCCTGCGCCAGCTTTCAGGGGGGCATTCAGAGTAAATCCAGCGCCAGCGCCTACGCCGGTTTCATTTTCTGCTCCCGACCCGGGGTAATGAGGCCACTGATGCGTGGAAAAGTATGCTACCTCGGGATCTGCATAAAACATATCCTGCGTGCCGTTGCCGTGATGCACATCGAAATCGACAATCAGAACCGACCCGGCGTTTTTAACGTCAACCAGCCGTTGTGCAGCGACCGCAACATTATTGAAGACACAAAATCCCATCGCGGAACTGGGCACTGCATGATGACCCGGAGGCCGTACCAGGCAGAAGGCTCCCCCCCACTCCCCGTCCCAAACTTTTTCGCAGGATTGTATCACTGCACCTGCAGCTTTGAGGGACGCTTCCCAGGTTTCCGGCACCAGATTTCCTTCCAGAGCGGGATAGACGCCTCCACCGGCGGCGCAGTTTTTACGAATCCAATCGACATAGTCTGGGGTGTGAACTCTGGCAATCAATTCAGGTGAAGCCTCCTGTGGGCTTTCCCAGATGAAGCGTTCATCTTGCCGCAGATCTTCGAATGCGTTCAAAAGCGCCTGCAATCTTTGGGGGCACTCCGGATGCCCAGGACCCAAATCATGCTTCTGGAAGACGGGGTCATACAGAATCGCGACCGGTTTCATATTTAATACCCTTCTGGCTGAATTATCTTCACTGTATTGCCATCCGTTTCTATAATGACGGTTCCATCTTCATCGGTGCGAAACAGATGCGGCACGTTCTGTCTGAGCCGATGAATTGTGCCTGCGTCAGGATAACCCCAGTCATTGGGGCCAACGGTTACCACAACAATTTCAGGCTGTACAGCTTTCAGGAGCTCAGCTTGATTGCTGAAACGAGACGCATGGTGCGACGCCTTCATCACCTGGCATTTGAGCTTAGCGCCATGGCGTTCGACCAGTTCAAGCTCAGCGTCACCGTTAATGTCTGCAGGAAGCAGGACTTTCACATGCAGATAGGTCACCAATAGCACCATCGAGTTGGGATTTGCGTCAACATCCTGTTGCAATGCCGTTCCTGCAGTGGGATGCAGAACCGCGATCGTCAAATCATCCCCTTCAAAGGTGACGTCCCCATCAGATACAATTTCTACGGGCCATAAGCCTTTCGCTAAATACTCAGAGAAGACCTGGGCGCTTTCCAATCATGCATCATGCCAGTGTGGTAAATCGCTCCTACGTCCATATTGTCCAGGATCGTCGGAATACCCCCCACATGATCAACGTGAGTATGCGTCACATAAAGCTGCTCAATTCTTTGGATGCCGAGGTCCTGCAAGTAATGCCAGACCGTCTCTCCGTACTCCGGCTTTCCGGCATCCACCAGCGAGATCCCTTGGCCCTCTTCCTCAATCAGAATAGCATCGCCGTGTCCTACGTCGATAAAATGGAATCGCACAACAGACCATGCCGGAAGAGCTAATACGCACAACACGCACAAAGCTACAAATAATTTATATTTCATTATTCTATCCCTCTAAAGCGTTCCACAGTTTTAAAATAAGTCGTGAATTTGTGATTTGCAAATAAAAACCGGATCGATAATGATCCGGTGATGGGTTTCAATGATTTTTCAAGCGGTTAATTCACATATCCCAGGGCTCTCAGATTATCGACAGCGCCTTCATTCAGCTCGATTTACTCTTCAGGCTCCATGATAATCTGGCCGCGCCATTGATTCAAACTTTCAATCATAGTTCTGGTGCGTTCTGTCTCTTTTCCTCGGATATCTTTCAATTCATCCGGATCAATATCCAGATTAAAGAGCAGAGTATCAAACGGAAACTTCGCCAGCATTTCGGCGTCAGTATTCAGAATCAGCTTGTAGGATGGTTCAAAATAGGCAAAACTGCCTCCGTCTGCTTTTACGCTTTCGGATAACAGCACCCGTTCCTGAAGAGGGTAATCGCTCAAAAGATCAATACCCTGGACGTCTGTGGGAATCAGATGATCGTAAGTCATAGCCGCCAAGACCGAGGGCAGAATATCGACATTAGAGGTGTACCCTGTCTCGACACCAGGTTTGATTTTGGCGGGGTAGCGGAAGATCAACGGTATTCGCAGCACAGGATTATACATCACATCGGGATGGCCGCGCGTGAAATGTTCGCCCAGGAATTCCCCGTGATCGGCTGTTATAACCAGCATTGTTTCATCCAGCAGACCGGATTCCCGCATTCCATTACTGAATGTGGCAAACTGTGCGTCCAGGTAAGCAATTTCGCTGTCATACACGGCTTCAATGTAACGGTAGCTGGCGCGATTGTATTGTCGGAATTTTACACTATCGTAGACTACTTCTTCAAGGGAAGCACACATTGCCTGCACTTCATCCAGGTTCGGAATATGATCAAAAACCAGGTCCTGAGTCAAATCGGTGAAATAGGGTTCATGGATAACATAATCAGCATGCGGTTCCACGAGGTTCAGATAGAGGAAAAGGTGTCCACCTTTGCTGGCGATCCATTTGGCTGTTTTCAGGGCAATGGGGAAGGTTGCCTTCGAACCGGAATCCTTAAACTGCAGCTTATCCCGCAATCTCACCCAGGCCGGCTGCACCCAGGAATGCCGGAACACTCCGATATCGGCGTCGAACCCTTGCGTCAGGTTAATGTTTCTTCCGGCTGATGGTTTATTATAGAGTGCAACGCAGAAATACCCCTCCTGCCGCAAGATTTCTGTAATGGTTAGCAGATCGTCCGGAGTGTAAGGCTGTCCGTTGTTGCCATGCTGAGAAGGATATTTACCGGTAAAGGCTGCAATGTGTCCCGGCGGGCTCCAGTTGGAAGCGCTGAAAGCCCATTGGCAGCGCAATCCCTCAGCCGCGATGCGATCCATGTTCGGAGTTGTGTTGTAGGGGTAGCCATAACTGGAAAAATGATCTCCGCGCGTGGCGTCCAGAACCAATAAGCTCAGGTGAGGCACTACTCCCTGGAAAACGGACGAGCGAGCTTTCACTTTGGCGGCAAAGCTTAAATCGGTGAATAGAACTGCTCCGTTGACCACGATGATCAGAAAAATCATGATCCAGAGAGGCTGTGTGGCGCTCTCCGGTTTCTTCTGTAATACACTGATCGACAACATCGCGGTGAAGAACCCAAAGAAGAGGATCAGCGCTATCGGCAGCCAGATGCCCGCCGCAGTATCGAGATCTTTGACGATGATCCACACGAGAGCAGCGCCGCCAGCCAGAAGACCGATGCTATAGTGGAACAGGAGATATCGGACTGGATCCTTCATCCACTTCCGCAGAAAGGGAACTAAGGAGGCGATTACCAAGACGAAACAGAGTCCGACCAGTATGGGAAGGGTATAGACACCCCAGGTGAGGAAGAAGTTAAGGGGACGTAACCAGAAGGGACCACAAGAAAGCAGGATGTAAAGGAATTCTGCGGCGCTTAGAACACCGGCAGCCAATAGCGCGGCATAAAGAATGGACAACATCTGAAACCTTTTACGAGTTAGACTCCTGATTGATTAGTGCACGTACCCTAATGCCTTTAAGTTAGCTATCGTTTCTTCACTGACGGTGATCGTGTTATCCGATTTCACTCGAATGCGCGTAGACCATTCATCCAACTGAGTTACCAGAGCCTGGCGCAATTCAGGCTTTTCGTCATACAGGTTATGCAACTCTCCGGGATCTGCCTCAAGATCGAACAGGAGCGTATCATACGGAAAATACTGTGGCAGATAACTGTCGGCATTGACGATTAACTTGTAGCGGCCGTTCAGTAGACAGTAAATCCCTTCCTCATCCTTGGCGCTGGCGCTTAGGAGGGGGCGATCATGGGTCGGCAGTTCAGCCATCAGGTTCAGTCCGGAAACATCTTCGGGAATGGTCTCCTCACATCCCATCAAGTTCAGCATAGTTGGAAATACATCGACGTGAGAGGTAAATTCAGTGATGGTTTGACTGGGTATCAACCCCGGATAACGCATGATCAACGGAATCTGCAGGACGGGATTCAGCAGCAGCGGAGGATGCCCTATGGTCCAGTATTCGCCTAAGAATTCTCCATGATCAGAGGTGATGACTAACAGTGTTTCGTCGAGGAGTCCACTATGTGACAGCGATTCGGCAAATTTACCGAAATGATGATCGAGGTAAGCTAATTCGCTGTCGTACATGGCTTCGATGTATCGATAGCTTTCGGCTGAACAGTCATGAAACAGAGTGCTGTCATAAAGGACCAGGTCAAGCGTTCGGCTCAAGTAATTAATCTTCTGCATATTGGGGATACGATCTATATTCAGATCCCGGCAGAATTGCGAAAAGTAAGGTTCATGGATCACATACTCGGAATGCGGTTCGGTTACATTGATGTAGAGAAACAGGTGACCGCCTTTTCGTTCTACCCAGTTGAATGTCGCTTCCGCCATCGGGAAGGTTGCCCTGGCGCCGCTGTCCCTGACGATAAATTTATCGTAAATTCGCATCCAGGCGGGATACACCCAAGTATTACCCCAGACTCCCACATCGACGTCAAAGCCTTGCGTCAAGTTAATGGTTCGTCCTGCGATGGGATTATTGTACAACGCCACACAGAAGAAGCCCCGCTGATTCAAGATCTCAGTGATCGACAGTAGATCATCCGGCATGAAGGGTTTCCCGTCATTACCATGCTGTAATGGATTTTTACCGGTAAAAATACTGATGTGTCCGGGAGGCGTCCAATATGTGGTACTGAAAGAGTTCTGACAAAGGATTCCCCCGGCTGCAATTTTATCGATATTCGGCGTCGTCGATTTTTCGTACCCGTAACATGAAAAATGATCGCGGCGCGCAGTATCTATGACCAGCAGGCAGGCATGGGGCACCCGCGCATTAAAACTGACGTTGCGTTCTTTTATCAGACCACTATAGCGTATGTCCTGAACGAAATAGACGGACGTCACAACTGCAGCCAACACGAGACATACCAGTATCGAACGTATTGAGATGTTACTCGGCTCGCGGCTTAAACGCCAGATCAGATACGTTGTCGAAAACCCGATAATGGCTGCAATGACGATCAGATTAGTGATACTATCATCTGTTTGCAGATCGTTGATAATCAGGTAAATCAACGCCGAAAAACCAGTTAGCCATGTAACAGTCGAAAGCAGCGTCAGCTTGGCGCGATCTTTTATCCATCGCCATTTCAGGGGAGGGATGATGTGTAAAAGAGTATTGAGCAGCAGGATGGCTGGGAAAGTGAACAGCGTATAGATAGCCCAGGTTTTCAAGAATACCAGAGGCGTCATCCAGAAAGGACCACAGGAAAGCAGTATATAAATTGACTCAACGCTGCTCAGGATCAAACTGGCTACAACGGAAGCTAAGAACAATAGAATCATAGATTACCCCCTGCTCCCCCTGACAAAACTGATTTACTCGCCTTCCGGAACGGTTTCATCGACCGGAGCTTCGATTACAAAACTACGGATAATGCTCTCTGATTTCAAACCGGTATTATCCCAGGCTATAACCTGCCATTGGTACAGGCCGGGATCCAGTCCGGCGACAGAAGCATTCGTATCAGCGCCGCGCTGCGTTGCAGCTTGACCTGCTTGACCATCCAGCCACCATTTCAGTTCATAAATCAGCGACGATTGGTAATCGGGATCATCCGACTGCGTCCAGTTGAATTCAACTGCAGAACCGGGTTCAAAGGATGCTCCATCTGACGGTGATTTTAGAGAAGGCGTCGAGGGCGCATCCTCTTTGACGTTGACCATTACCTCAAGCGTCGGACTCCAATCCGATACTGCTCCGCGTCGATCTTCGGTTCTCACCCGGAAATACCATTTCTTATTATCGCTGACATTGACGCTGCTCTCAGTCAATTCGACGGTTCTTTCTCCAATGGCTGCCGTTTCAAACCCGGGATCGTTGGCATACTGTAAGATATAGCGCAACGTTTCAAGCGGATCTGATGGATCGACGTCTATAGAAACACTCCACTTGATGATCACCTCAGTGTCATTGACTGTCTCTTCCAAAGGATCGGTGATTTCTGGTGTGGAGGGCGGCTCATTCAGCAGGTCGAGCAAAAATTCAACCGGTTTAGACCAATCTGATACGGCCCCGTGCTGATCGCTGGCCTGTACCTGCACCGCATAGGCTGAATTATCAGCCAGATTTGTTAACTCATCGAAACTGACTGACGTCTTTGTCAAATCTTCCACTACTGCAAGAACGCGGCCTGGTTCGCCTGCCGGTGTTAACCGGATAGCGTATGTTAATTTATCGTTTGGATCAGGATCTGAAGCGCTTTGCCATTTGAATTCCGTTTCACCCGTAATGGTACCTCCTAAAATCGGGGTCAGTACCGGCGCGGCTGGCGAAGTATCAACGGTGAATCGATACTTAGCGCTCGAAGCGGCGCTCAATCCCGTCTTATCGATTGCTTCGACCCACCAGATATATTCGACAGCGTTCATCAGTGTCTGGTCAAGTTTCCATTGCGTGTCGTTCACATTACCTTCAAACAATGGCTGATCCGGCGCTGCCGCTTCAGCAAGCAGAACTCGGTAACTTAAAGTATCGTAGGGATCAGGATCGCGCGCGGTTTCCCATGCGAATTCCAGACCGGTCAGAAGATAGGTCTCCAGGCCATCGTCCGGTGAATTCAAAGCAAAGGGCAGCGGTGGATCTTCGACGGTATTCAAAACAAACGTTTTAACGTCACTCCAGGGCGACGTCGCGCCTTCATTATCCAATGCGCCGATACGATAATACCAGCGTTGATTATCAGCCAGTCCCGGTACTGCGACTCGTGTAACTCCAGCCATCACTTGAACCTGACGCATGCCATCCCGGAAATCATCGTTAGAATCAAACTGAATCAGGTAGGATAGTTTTTCAGGAGGATCGCTTTTATCAGGATCGACAGAGGCACCCCAGCCCAAAACGGGCTCTGCCTGCTTGACAACGACGTTGTT
>JAHJDJ010000143.1 GCA_018812585.1 bacterium | reverse complement strand
GGATTAAAAGGATTTTAAAATGTCTAAATCCCCCCTGATCCCGTCCGGACGGGATCGTCCCCCCTTGGTAAGGGGGGCTGTTATGGTGGACTGCGCTGTGCTTAGTCCACCCTACGATTCTGGGTCGACAGCGTGCAGTCGGTTTCAGCAGCCGGAAACAGCAACCCGGGCGATGTTCCAGCCTGGATACATCACAAACATCTCACCAGCACTCTTACCAGTTTAAATCAGTAATCGTCCAACTACGCGATGGTTTTCGGCGGTCAGTGATCCTGAAAACGATTCAATTTATCTGGCGTGTTCGGCAATCTCTTTTATATCGCCTAAATAACTGGTAGTGAGATTTTCAAACATCGATAGAACTCGTTTCAGCAGTTCGTCTTTTTCTGCATTGTTGGGCTCGCGTTGATTGATGAGGCAGAAGCTGGTTTTATTCGAATAGTAGCTGGACAGGATATTCGACACCACGTTCATCATCAGGAGTTGTTTGTCTTCCATGATTTCCTCTTTATATTACGTGTGACTGTTTCTCTTCTATTGTAAAATACTAACTGTCAGGCACATTGTCAATAGTTTTCTTTCTGATTCATCTTTGCTTTTATTTTGCCCATTATCACAGAAACAAAACTGGGAATTAAGGAATAAAGAGGTAGCTCTTCATTAAGCGTGAATCATCATAGAGCTGACCGCTTTGTGGTTCTGGCTACCGATAGTAGTGATTGCTATCATCGACGACGCTTTGCGGGATGCATTTTTTACCTACTTGCCGGAAAAATTTCCAGAAGCCTTCTAGAATTTCAGGAAAACTGTTTAATTTCAACTTTCTTTTACTTTAATTGAATCGCAGGTCCTTCTCCAGTTAATTATCTAAGAACTTATTATAAAAAGTAAATGACGGGGTGGTGGTCCCATGACGTTAAGGAAAAAAACACTTCTCCTGCTGGGTGCAATGGTCCTCTTTATCCTGTTAAGTTTGTATTCTACCAGCCAGTTAATATTCCGTTATAATTACGAAAAGATTGAAGCGAGAACCACGAAGAGTAATCTGGAACGCGTTAAAACCGGCATTGCTGAAGAGCTCAACCGTTTACATAGTGAAACCGAATCTCTGGCTGCATCTGCGCTGATCGCAGATTTCTTCAATCAAGATCAGAATCCTGCCTCTTACGCTATAACGACTCAGAAATTACTTACACTGCACGACCTTGATCTTATCGCCGTGATTGATTCCGGGGGTAGTATCGTCCAGGGAATGTTATATAATCCCAATCTCGATCTCTTAAGCGAAGTGCCTCCGGATATCCAATCCCATCTTTCTACCGGTGGCTTGTTGGTGAATCAGGGTATTGCAGACTCTTCAATTTCTGGGATCATCCGCTTGCCTGATGGCCCGATGCTTGTTATTTCCAGCCAGGTTGAGCTGTCGGATTCTACCGGCGGCGCGCAAGGCCGCCTGATTTTCGGCTGCTATTTTGATGAGGCAATGATTCGGAAGATGGCGCTGGAAACGCGCCTCTGGGTGAATTTCCACTTCATTGGCGAGGAGAATTTGCCGCGGGACATTCAAATTGCCGTCAAATCACTGTTGGAAGATTCACCAACAGACAGTGTCTATGTCCAATCCTTAGGTGATCACACGGTTTCTGCATACACCTTATTATCCGATATTTATGGTCAGCCCATCATTATTGTCAGGGTGGAAGTGCCGCGTGAAGTTTATCGAGAGGGAATCAGCCAAGCCAAGTATTTCACCTTTGCCATGTTGATTTTTGCTTTCGTTCTGGGCGCTATTATCCCTTGGATACTGGAGAAACTGATCTTTTCGCGGCTTTCACGTCTCCACGAGGAGATAAAGAGTATCAGCGACCGCCAGGACTTAAGCGGCCGGTTATCGCTTTCAGGGCGAGATGAACTCACGGGATTAATTTCAGAGATTAATAAAATGCTGAAATCTCTGGAGGGCAATGAAACAAAACTGCAAGATTATTCACAACGGCTGGAAGTGCTGGTGTCTCAGAAGATGAACGAGTTGCAGGTGAGTGAAGAGATGCTTCGCAGTATCATTCTGTATTCACCTGCCGCCATATTTCTGACGAATACCAATGGAATAATAATTGATTGTAATCAGGCAGCTCTGGCTTTGACTCGCCGACGGAGAATGAAAGACCTGATGACCAAACCATTGGCGAAGATATTGAATCTGGAGGAGAGTACTTATTTTGCCAAGGGTTGGGAGCGCTTAGCGCAGCAGGGGTCGTTGCGCAACGAAGAATATGAGATCTGTTTCGATGGTGAGGAGATTGTTTACACGGAGTTCTGCGCGAGCGAGATCCGGGATCATAATAATAATCCCACAAACTATGTTGTCATCATCAGAGATATTTCGGAACGAATGCTCTACATCAAAGCGCTGGAATTATCTGAGCATCGTTATAAGCAGTTATTTGATCGCAACCTTGCCGGCGTATTCAGTTTATCGCTGGAGGGAGTCTTCCTGGATTGTAACGAATCGTTCAAGAATATCTTAGGTATAGAGTCCAAGGACCAGATAATCGGGACCAAAGTCGATCGCTATTATAAAAAACCCATAACAGGTTCAGCTTTTATCTCTCTGGTTCGACAGTATGGCATCGTCAGCAATCTCGAGCATCAATTTGAACGTCCCGATGGCGATACAATCTGGGTTCTGGAAAACGCTAGTCTGGTGCAGACGGGTGATTTTGAAGAACCCTACGTTCTCGCCACAGTCTTTGATATTACAGATGCTAAATTAACACAGCAGCGTGAGCGGGAGATGGAGCTGGAACTGATGCAGCAATCTAAGCTTGCATCAGTCGGGCTGCTTTCGGCCGGAATCGCGCACAACCTCAACGTACCATTGCATGCGATCATGAGTCAGATCGAAATGATGCAGTTGACCGGCAATGACAGTTCGTACCTTGATGACATGATGAAGCAAGTCCAATTAATGTCAGATATCTCTGATAATATTTTAAAGAAAACCCGCAATGAGCAGAACCAGGAAAAGAAAGACATTGATATCAATGAGCTGCTACGGGAAGAGCTGAAGTTTTTAAATGCTGACCTTGTGTTCAAGCACAGCATCACTAAAGACTTTGAATTTGATCCGGATTTACCGCGTGTAAGAGGTGTGTACAGCGATTTTTCGCAAGCGATCATGAACTGCGTTAAAAACGCCATCGATGCGATCCATCACACTGAGGTGAAGCTTCTGTCTGTGCGCACCCGCGCGTGCGAAGACAACGAAATACTGATTGAGATTGAAGATTCCGGCAGCGGCATTCCTAAAGAGATTCAGGATCGCATCTTCAAACCTTTCTTTACGACCAAGCCTTTAGCTGGTGAACAGCAGGAGGGCGAACCTTTCGGCACTGGTTTGGGATTATCAAGTTCATTAAACCTGATTGAGAAGTACAACGGGCGGATTGAAATCGATTCCAAGATGGACGAAGGCACGACGATGCGCATTTACATTCCGACCGCTTGTGTGGGCGAGAACTATAAGATGAAACTGGAAACAGAAGCTTTGGAGGAGGAAATAATCAGCTCGTAATCAGTGGTGTTCCTGCAGTGTCGTTGCCTCACATCCCAATACTCCCTCACCTACCTCATATTACTCATTGATACTTTGACCAGAAGGTTATTTATGTCAAGCCGGCAGTGGTCTGATTCGCCGGGTCTGGTTGCAGTGGAATAAGAAAAGAGCGGAGAGAGTTGCTCGTAAAGCATCAAAAAGCCCGAGTTAACCGCCGGGCTTTCTCTTCGGTGTCCAGCACTTTCCAGGTTCAGCCACTTGTTCGCATTTCTGCCCATACCTTGTTTAAGTGACAATATAGGGAATTCTCCGGTTTAAAAGCGAGAAATGGAATTGATCCTTCTTTAAAGAAATAAAAATTTTTCAGAAAAGAGTTGACTCCAGCTTGAAGAATGCTTATATTGTGACAAATCAGTTTGTTATACAAACCGATATGAATAACAAATTTGTTTGTAAAGTAGGGAGGATACTCTGATGAACTCGAAACCAACCAGTATCGAATTAGAAACCCGCAGGATATTTTACAATGACGGCGTTATCGATCTTTGCGTGGGAGTCGGATTGTTGTTGAGCAGTTTAGCACTTTGGCTGGATCTATTTCTATTGAAATACCTGGCAGGCGTCTCTTTCATTATCATCTACTTCCCTTTGAAGAAAAATGTGATTTATCCAAGACTGGGTTATTTCAAATTCAAGAAGAGCTATGAACGGCGATTAAAAGCCAGGTTTATGATCATGGTTCTCGTGCTCTCTGGCCTGGCGATGATGGTCTATCTCTGGGATGAGGGAAGGATTCAGGTTGCGAATAGTTTTCTGGAGGAGTACTACCGGATAATTTTTGGTATCTGCATAGGTATCGCTTTTGCGCTATGGGGATACCTGGAAGGGATCACAAGGTACCATTTCTACTCGGGTTTGGTGATGATGGCGTACCTTCACAAGTATTTCTTTTCTACACCGCTGCCTATTTACCTACTGATTCTGGGTCTGATTATTACGCCGATCGGGGTAAAGTTGCTGAAAGACTTCCTGCTAAAATACCCGCCCGTGATGATGGAGGAGGTCTGACATGAAGGCTAAAGATAAGAAATTGCACGATCTACCCAAGCTTGCCGAAATAGACAGAGTGATCCATGAGCCGGCAAGACTGATGATACTGGGCTACCTGTCGGCAGTCGATGGCGGTGAGTTTCTGTTCCTGATGAATCAAACCAAATTGACGCGCGGCAACCTCTCATCTCACCTCAGCAAGCTGGAAGAGGCTGGGTATGTTACAATTCAGAAGGAATTCGTGAATAAAATCCCCAGGACGCTGATCAAACTGACAGAAAGGGGAAGGGATGCTCTGGGAAGTTACCTAGCACAGATGAACTCAGTGTTTAAAGGGTTGGCGCCCTGATTAAACGCATCTCCTCCCTCTATTCATTCGAGAATATCGCCCGGGAAACCGTGGGTATAAAACCCACGGCTACTTTTGTAGATTTTATGGCTGACTCTCCCCGCCCTGAAGGACGGGGCTACACGCGATACAAGCCCTCTCAAAGAGGGCTCACTCGGTGGACTGCGCTTCGCTTAGTCCACCCTACGTTGTCTCCTTCCATTCGAGAAGTTCTCCCGGTTGGCATTCGAGGACGCGGCAGATGGTATCCAGGGTGCTGAAGCGGATGGCTTTGGCGTGGTTCTGCTTCAGGATCGACAGGTTAGCCATGGTCAGACCGACCTGGTTGGTAAGTTCGGTTAAGGACATCTTGCGCTTGGCCAGCATGACGTCCAGATTCACGATGATCGCCATAATGCCCTCCTAAACCGTTAGATCCTGCTCCTTTTGGAGCCTGTAGCCGTATTCGAATACCTGCGCGATTAACAAGATACCCAGACCGATAAAGATCAGTTCCAGAGTCAGCGGTGTAAAGTGCGACATCATAGCCAGGCGCGGAAAATCGATCCCACCCAGCATGAATAGACCCCACCCCGCGAACGACATCATGCGGATTGGCCCCCAGACCAGGACACCGATGGCGATTTTGCGGATCAATCTCGGATTGCGCTCGTGGAACGGCTCTCCCGACTTAACCTTTTTAATCAGCAGCCTGAAGTGATGTACGATCCAGAGAATAATCCCTGACGCCAGGATATTGGTGATGTAAGCCATCCCTAT
>JAHJDJ010000142.1 GCA_018812585.1 bacterium | reverse complement strand
CGTCGATGGCGTGCACGTCTATTCCTATTCACAGGAACCGGAAAACGGCAACATCGGAGTGTTCGTCCATGAATTAGGGCACGCCCTCTTTGGTCTGCCGGATCTGTATGATTACGGCTACGATTCCAACGGCACGGGATCCTGGTCGGTGATGTCCGGCGGCTGTTGGGGGAACGGCGGAGTGACGCCGGTGCACTTCGATGCATGGAGTAAAATTGAAGCAGGTTTTGTCGAAGTGGTCAATGTGGTTTCCGATGAAACCGATATGGTGATTCCTGAGGTGGAGACCAACGACGTCATCTATAAATTGTGGACGCTGGGCAGCCAGGGACCGCAATATTTCCTGGTGGAAAACCGTCAGCAGACCGGATTCGATCAGTATCTCCCCGGTAACGGCTTGATGATCTACCATATCGAAGAAGCCAGTGGCAATAACAGCAATCAGTGGTATCCCGGCTATACGTCGAATGGGCATTACCTGGTGGCTGTCGAGCAGGCTGATGGCGATTGGGATCTGGAACATAACTACGGCAGCGACAGCGCCGACCCCTGGCCCGGATCTTCTAACAATCGTATGTTCAACGCGGCATCCACTCCTGACAGTAAAGATTATGGCTTGCAGGAAACCGACGTTGTCATCGAAAATATCTCGGATTCCGGCCCGGTCATGACTGCCGATTTCCTGATCGGGATCTTCATTCCATCAGGTCGTGAAGTGGTGTTGACGCCGGATGAGGGATCTTTGAGCGTTCCCGCCAATGGCGGTACTGTCAGTTATAATGCGGCTATCAATAATTATGAACCGGCGGCTTATACGACGCAGTTCTGGATCAACGTTATCCTGCCGAGCGGCGATGTCTACGGCCCGCTGTTGGGGCCTGTTGATCTGACGGTATCCGGCATGTCCTCGGTTGATGGTGACCTGGCGCAGATGGTGCCCGGCCGCGCTCCGGAGGGTAATTACACTATAGTTGCCTATGTGGGAACCTACGCAACGGCGGTGGATGATTCCTCCTTCTTTACGTTCAATAAAAGCGCAACGACATGGGCGAACAATCCGACTTCCAACCTGGATGGCTGGGAAGTGGTCGGTGGCTTTGACTCCGTGGAAATCGCCGATGTTCCGCAGGCGTTCTACCTGCAAGGCGCTTACCCCAATCCGTTCAATCCGACTACCAAGATCAGTTTTACTCTGCCTGAGGCTGCCGAGGTCAGCTTGATCGTCTTCGACGTTCAGGGTCGTGAGGTCGCCATGCTGGTCGATGGTTACCGTGCCGCAGGACAGCATGAAGTGACGTTCGACGCTGCAGGCTTATCATCCGGTGTATACTTATACCAACTCAAGGGAGGTTCACAGACAGCCATTGGTAAGATGATTTTGACGAAGTAGCACTCAGCACTCAGCATTCAGTAGTCAGCATAAACGCCCTCGCCTCTGGGGGCGTTTTCTTATGACGGGAAGGCGATTATTTTACATATTGGATGGGTGACAGATGTGGCTCAGGTGTTTTGATTCCTCCGCACGAAAGCGACATTTGATGACAGTGCCCCCGCACGAAATTTGATTTTCTGCCATATTTGTCGTCTTTGGGAGGTATGTATCTGATATTTTGGGGTTTAGGGTGGATGACAGTTTTGTCTGGGGTGTCAGATGTGTCATTGGGATTCTCGGTGGTAGGTGGTTAGTGGCTGGTGGTTAGAAAAAAGGGTGGCTGTATGTAATATACGTCATTCATTATCAAAATGCAATAGAAATTATGGGGTTATGATACAGTCACTTGTGATTGGTGGCTGTCTGAATCGCAGATTGACGCTGATTCATGGATTGCGCAGATTTTGATCGTCTCAGCCCGGCCACCCGCCCGCCGATCTGAAGACGAACAGTACATCGTTCGCCTGGTCGGTCAGGTTGTTCGAGTAAGTCTGGAGACGGTTCGGTTAGTTAATTCACTGCCACAGGAGTATTGTTGATTTCTCAGCAGCTTCGGAAGTCAGTCTGTCGATCTACAACATCCGCGGAGAAAAAGTCGCTGACCTGGTCGATGGCTGGCGAGAGGCAGGATACCATGATGTGACGTTCAGCTCAGAGGGTCTCGCATCGGGTGTCTATCTCTATCATTTCCAAGCTCATAATCTTTCCAGGGTGGGGAAATTGATCCTACTGAAATAAAATCATTATACATACGAAATAGAGGGGGCGGATCAATTGGTCCGCCTTATCTTCGTATTAAAAAAAATGCAGAAAGCAGTTTTCTTTTCTCATCTTAATATCTTATATTGCTCAGGCAGATTCTCCTGCGGAGTTT
>JAHJDJ010000141.1 GCA_018812585.1 bacterium | reverse complement strand
CTGGGTGAAGGCTATCCCAATCCCTTCAATGCCACAACGTCGCTGCAATTCTACCTGCCGGAAGATTCTTACGTGAATCTGGTCATCTTTAACCTGTCCGGGCAGGAAGTGCAACGATTGGGCGCAGGATACTATGCCGCAGGTAACTACCGTGTCAACTGGAACGCGCAACATGCGCCTTCTGGCATCTATTTCGCCAACCTGATCACCAGGCATGGCGTCTTGACCACAAAACTGACGCTGATAAAATAACCGGATAGGAGCTACCGATGTCACCAAGATATTTGAATCGGCGTAAGTTTTTATCCAATATTGCAATGGGGGCTGCTTCGGCAGCCTCCTTTGCTGTTGTAAAACCCCTGCTGACACCGCTCTACGCCGCCACAGACGCCCTCGATCCCCGCATAGGTTTGCCAAATCCCTTCGTCAATCGTTCAGGCCAGCCTCTCCTCGTCAGTGTCACCGGCACAGATTTCGATCTTATGCTCTCCACCGGCTTAGCCGCCATAGGCGGGCTGGATCTACTGGTGACCAATAACCAGAATGTCATGATCAAACCCAACGTCGTCACAGGCGATGAAAACTATCCCACTGTGTCTGATCCGGAATCCATTGCAGCGCTGGTTACCGCTCTGCGTCAGGTGACTTCAGGATCGATCACTGTCGGTGATGGTCCGGCTACTCCATCTGTGCATATCTGGGAAGACCTGGGCTACGACCCACTAATTCCGAATGCCGGCGCAGAATTACTCTTATTCGATGAAACTTACGAGGTCAGACACCCCTCCTGGTCGGTAACTGTGCCAGATTTTCACGTCTACACAGACGTTTACGACGCGCCCATTATCATCAACTTCCCCAATATAAAACGGCATAACAGCGCGAGTATGACCTGCGCTATCAAGAACCATGTCGGTACAGTGGCAGGTCCGGACGTCTCGTCCACTAGAGATTACCTCCACAACGCCAGTCCTTATATGGAAACGCTGGCCGATATAGCCGCGCTGGTCAATTCCGAATTGAATATCGTCGACGCCCGCACCATCATGGCGCTGAACGGCCCTTACCAGGCCTGGGGCGGTGAACCTCGCCCTATGGATCGTATCATTCTGTGCGGAGATATGGTAGCCACAGATGCCTATTGCGCGCAGAGACTGGCGGAAATCGATGACACCTTCGATCCCTCGGAGATTCAGGAAACGCTGGATCGTGCGGAAGCTTTAGGGCTAGGTACGCCCAATCTGAATGAGGTCGAGGTGATCGAAGCGACCACCGGTCTAACAAAAGATCCCTTAGCCGGAAGCGGCATACAGCGAGCTGAGCTGTACGGCAACTATCCCAACCCTTTCAACCCCACTACGACCATCCGGTTTGAGCTGAAACGTGACAGCCGGATTCAATTGTCAATCCACAATCTGACAGGACGCAAAGTCGCCGACCTGATAAACGAATCGCACCGAGCAGGCATTTACGAGGTTCCCTTCAATGCTTCCCACTTAAGTTCCGGCAATTACATTTACCAGTTAAAAACGAATACACATATTTCCAGCGGCTTGATGACACTGGTAGAATAATGAGTGCCGCGCTTATCTATATCTTCTACCTCCCTTCACTAAAGCGCCTGTGAAGCAGCCGTATAAGTAGTCATCAGGGGGGTAAATGCGGTATCAAGGGGCTGTCCCAAAAGGGATAGCCTCTTTTTTGTTTGCTTTTTGTAATAAGTTTGCGTACATTTTACCATTGATATGCTTTTTCAAGGACATTCCATGAAGAAACAGTCTCAACACCAGGTGGTGTTTAAACCCTGCCATCAGCATCAGCTAATCTGGAAGATCTGATTTCATCTCATCATCTGGTGCGACTGGTCGATGCAGCTATCAATCAGCTCAATGTCGCTCCGCTTCTGGCACAGTATCCGGGCGGTGGCCGTTCCAGCTATCATCCCCTGCTGCTGAAATTGTTGATTTACGCTTACACCCAGCCGATTTATTCATCCCGCCGCATTGCCAAGGCGATCCGGGAGAATATTCATTTCATGCGGCGGGCGGGGCGACTGTCACCTGGGAAAAGGGAATTGCTGGACTCGGAGACGGGATGGACGTATCGCTCCCGTCGTCCGGTGGAAGTGGAATCGGTTTTCCGCGCTTCCTGCTGCGCGGTCTGAACCATGTCACCGTCGAATTCGGCCTGGCAGCCTTAGCACATAACCTGCCGGAAGTCATCTGTGCAGGAAAAATTGCCGAATTTCTGGTCGTTTTCAGGAATAGTGAAATAGAGCACAAAAGTCCTTGATTGAACGGCGATAATTTTGTAAATTATAAACTTCCGGGGGTTTAACTATCGCAGATTGAAGACGGTTTAGCATAGAGTTAACATCGAGGTATCCTTATGTCCCGCTTATGCGCAATTCTTCTGATGGCGTCGCTGCTGCTGACGTTACCAGTTTCCGCTGCTGAAGTCACGGTGCAGCGCACAGTACCAACCCCTGAAATAAGCGCAGTAGACGGGTTCCATCACTTCACCAAAGTGGCTGGTTCACTCTACTCTCCTCCGGGCTACCCGGAACTTCCCAACGTTGGACATCAGCTTCTGCTGCCTCCGGGCGAAGAAGCTGTCAATGTAACGCTTGCGAATGAAATCTGGCAGACGCTGCCGGGAATCTACAACCTGTTCCCCGCGCAGCCGCCTGTCCCCTTATCACGCGCCGGCGAACAGCCCTTCACGGAAGCAGATCCAGCGATCTACGGAATAGACGGGTTCTACCCTGAATCTCCGGTTCAGACCTACCGCACCGACTTCTTGAGCGGTCACGGTATTACCTCTACGGCCGTCACAACGGCTCGTTATAATCCGGTCAGCGGCATGTTGGAAGTGTTGACTTCTTATGAGCTGACGGTTGAGACAGCATCATCGGCACGGGCGCAGGAAAGCTTCGACCACTTGTATAAATCCACACTAAGCGTAAACGACCGCATCGGAAAGAAAGTTGAGAATATCGCTGATCTTTCTGCTTATCCCGCACCGGATGAGGTAGATGATTTCAATGCGAAATATCTGATCATCACAGTCGAAGAGCTGGTCGATGCGATACAACCTTTAGCCGAGCATCGCACCAACCGCGGCATGCAGTCTGAGATCGTGTTGATCTCTGACATTGAGGCCAGTTACCCCGGAGTCGATTTAGCGGAGAAAATACGCGTCTGCATCATCGATTATTATATGTACGGGAGTCTGGAATACGTGCTGCTCTGCGGTGATGTTGAGCATGTCCCGACCAGAGGACTCTGGGCTGCTGTTGGCGGCGAGATCGACAATGACGTCGCTGCCGACCTGTACTTCTCGAATCTGGACGGCAACTGGAATGCCGACGGGGATAATAGTTGGGGCGAACCCAACGAAGCCGATCTTTATGCTGAACTGGCTATCGGACGTTTCGCCGTCGATGATTACGGCGAATGCTACACTATGGTTTACAAGACCATGATGTACGAGAACAGTCCTGTCCTGGGAGATATCGAAAAAGCGCTCTTTTTAGGTGAAGACCTTGGCTGGTTAGCCTGGGGCGGCGAATACCAGGATGAGGTTCGCTATGGTTCTTCGAACTATGGGTACACCACGGCTGGATGCGCACCCAATTTCATCACCAGCGAGCATTATGATATGTACGGCGTCTGGTCAGCCATGGGCGATCTGCTGCCGAGTTTGAATGCAGGGACGCACCTGGTGAGTCATCTGGGGCATTCCAACACCAATTATACCATGAAGTTTTCAACCGGCAGCGTCACTCCGTTTAACATGACCAACGACGGGATCGACGAAGGATTTTATATCATGTACTCGCAGGGGTGCTACGGTGGATCGTATGATAACCGAACCACTGGCGGCAGCTATACCAGTGACTGTATCTGCGAAGCCTTCACGACAATTACAACCGGGGCGGTGGCGTTTCTGTGTAACTCACGCTACGGTTGGGGCTCCTACAATAACACCAACGGCGCCAGTCAGTATTACAACCGTCAATTCTTCGATGCACTGTTTGCTGAAAACATCACCAAGATTGGCTGGACGAATGCAGACTCGAAGGAGGATTGTATCCCCTTCTTAGGCAGCGCGACCTATTGGGTTTATTATGAAATGAACCTGCTGGGCGATCCGGCGCTGGATATCTGGACCGGTCAACCCATGACCTTCGCTCCGACCTACCCGGATACGGTTTTGCTGGGAACGACTCAGCTTACCGTTGATGTAGGAGTTGCCGGCGCTTATATCGTTCTGATCGATGACGACGAAGTATTAGGCTACGCAACCAGCAACCCGACCGGTTCCGCGACCATGTTTCTGATGCAGCCGATCTCTACTCCGGGTACACTGACACTTTCGATCATGAGTCATAATTATTACCCCTATACAGGCTCCATCGAAGCGGTCACAGCAGAAGGGCCCTACATAATAATCGGTGAGACCACCTTCGATGACACACAGAGCGGTAACGGCGATGGCATTGCCGATCTGGGCGAAACCTTGATGATCGATACCGAATTTGAAAATGTGGGCATCGAAGACGCGATCGGAGTCACGGCAACGATAAGCATCAATGAAACCTGCGTGAACATCGTTGATAATGTGGTTGACCTGGGTGATCTCACCGTCGGCGAAAGCATCAGCGTCGAAGATGCGTTTGAAATCATGCTGCTGCCAACCGTCAGTGACGGACAGGAATTGACCTTTAACATCGAAGTAACCGACGCCCAGAACAACATCTGGAGTGGCGACTATACCATCACTGCTTACGCCCCGGAATTAGAGATGCTGTCCTACACGCTGGACGACGGCAACGACGGGAAACTCTTCCCGGGCGAAACCGCGACACTGGAGTTTGAAATTCAGAACGTCGGCGGCGGCGCGACCACGGAAATGGAAGTGACGCTGCTTAGTGATAACCCGCTGGTTACCATCAACACGTTCCCCATCGTTCAATCAGCCATCCTCTCTGGAGAAACTACCACGGCTGCCGGATTTGAATTCAGTATCGACGCCGGGGCGGCTGACCCATCGGCTATCGTGCTGTATCTGCATGCGGTAGATACCCGCACCTACCAGGATAATTTCCTGATCGAACTGTCGATTGGCGGCGAGTTTGACGATATGGAAGCGGGCGCGGGCGATTGGACGCATGAGGCTGTCACTCCGGGTCTGTTCGATCAATGGAACCATTCACAGATCATGAATCATACACCGGGCGGCGCCAACGCCTGGTATTGCGGCGACATGGCGCAGTATATGACATTCCTCGACGCGGGACTGCTGACTCCTGAATTTGAAATCTATGGCAGGCACCAGTTGCGATTCTACCACTGGATGAGCGCCGAACTGGCATCAGGGTTTTTAGGATATGCTTACGATGGCGGTATTGTCGAAATGTCCCTGAATGGCGGACTATTCCAGCAGATTACGTCTGTCGATGGTTATCCGGTTAAAATTCGTCACAGCGCACAGCCGTGCGTGCTGGCGCCAGAAACTCCCTGTTATTCCGGACAGATTCTCTGGGATCAGGAGATCTTTGCTATAGAAGGCGCAGGCACCGTCCAATTCCGTTTCCGCTTTGCGTCTGACGGACAGATTAGTTCCATAGGCTGGTTTATCGATGATTTAGAGCTGGTCATGGAATCCACCATGAACGCTCCGACAAACCTGCTGGCGGAACAGAATAACGATGATATCTTGCTGACCTGGAATACGCCGAGTTTGCCTGGAACTCTGCAGGGATTCCTGAAACCGGGCGAGCGCGGCGTCGATGCATTGGAATATTATCGACTCTACCGTGATGGCAGTTTCATCGACTCCATCGCAGCATTGAGCTATGTCGATAATGTGTGCAATCAACCCTACGGTACTTTCACCTACCAGGTTTCCGGTGTGTTTGACGGTGAAGAAAGCGCTTTGTCCGAACCTTTCACCGTCGATTATGTCGGGGTGCGGCCGGAAGTAACTGTCCAGATGCCGACAGAAACGGCGCTGCATTCTGCCTATCCGAATCCATTCAATCCAGCAGTGAACCTGCGCATCGACCTGATTCAGTCGCAGAAAGTTACGGTGCGAGTCTATGATCTGATGGGCCGCGTGGTGGCTGACCTTGCGGATGGCACACTGTCAGCCGGATCGCACGTCCTGAATTGGAATGCATCCGGAATGGCCAGCGGCATGTACCTGGTGCAGATGGAAACGGATTCTTATGTCGGGATTCAGAAGGTTCTGCTGCTGAAGTAGCAAAGCATACCGGCAGATATAAAAGCGTCCTCAGGTATTGGGGCGCTTTTTTTTGTGGGGTAAATCAATATGGAAACGACGGCTTGCCAGACTCCGGACCAGCCGGAGTGACAAGCCAATCAGTAACACAGAGAAGAGGCATCCTTAATCAGCAGGATGCCTCTAAGCGTATCAGGAGTGTCCCCTCCCAGATGAATGTGCAGGTTGTCAACAGATCACAGGTTTCAAGCGTGCGCGTCAAGTCATCAATCCATCAATCAAATGAGGCAACGTGCTGCCTGAGTCAAACGAATCAGGGGAGATGCATCGTTCTCAGGTGTAATCTATTGCAAACCACACAGCGCTAAATTATATCTGCATGCAAATCGCGTTCCTCTATCTGTGTGCGGAATTAACGCCTTTTACTGTGCAAACAGTGCAAAGGTGTGCAAAGCGTGCATTAAGAAGTAAAGAAAAACGATTGAGGGGATGTGAATTGTAGAATCGCGGATTGACGCTGATTAAAGGATTTCACTGTTTAAAAAAAAACGCCCCGACGAATCGGGGCGTTGAAGGATCGTAGGGGCGCAGCACCATAGGCATAAACATGCTGCGCCCCTACGATAGTATTGGCCGTCATTCCAGCTTGTCTGTGCCGTAGACATGCCCTCGGCAGAATCTGACGGATGAATTATGTCTGACTCCGGACAAGCCGGAGTGACATGGCTGAATGCTACTTCAGCAGCACCATCTTGCCGCTGGCTTTGAAGTCACCCGCGCTTAAAGCGTAGAGGTAAATGCCTGAGGCAAGACCAGTGCCGTCAAAAGAGGCGACGTGTGATCCAGCTTCTTTCACACCATCGACCAGCGTGGTTACCAGTTGACCTTCAAGGTTAAACACCTGCAGCGTTACATGTGCAGCCGCGGGGAGATCATAACGCATGCTGGTGGCCGGGTTGAAGGGATTAGGGTAAACCGAGCCCATGGCATACTGCTGCGGCAGATTGGATGGGGGTGTAACCGAGAGAGCTGGTTCTTTCACCACGGTAAATTGATCGAAATGCCAGATCTCATCAGGGTAGACACCAGCATAGACAAGGTAGGTCCACTCGCCCGCGGGCGCATAATCCGGGACTTCCTGAGTTTTCAGGCTGGCAGTAGTAGAACTGGCTGGAATGGTATAGGTGTTGGGACCCAGCATGGGGCTGAAACTGCCACCCGGCGTGACTGCCGCGGTCCACATTTCGAAAGTAGAAGGGGTCGTCTCGTGGTTGATAACCGAGACGATGAAATCAAAGCTGCCGCCTGTGGCAGGGACAATGACCGGTGTGCTGAAGGGCAGTGCATCCAGTGTGACATAAGGATGGGTGTAAGCATGTTCCACATGGAACGGCACATCTTGATGTATCAACGGGTATATGGGAAGCCGATCGACGTCGATTTTATGGTACACCACAGGATTCAGGGTGGCCTGTCCAGCGCCGTGAACGATTGATCCAGCATCCAGATCCAGAACATATTGAATGTGACAGTACCCGTCAGCAACTTTCGCCATGGTCGGACAGAGTTCAGAAAAACAGTGACCGGCAACCGCGTTTGGACGAGTGACCGTGCCTGTGATATTTGTGCTAATCGACCAGTTCAAACCATCGTCAATGGACACAGCCATGTAGATTTCACCCGAAGGCAAGCCATCGTCGCTCAATGCATTGGGATTGCAGTCGTAAACCTGGAACATGCAGTAGAGATAACCTGTCGCGGGATCTTGAGCTATACTGGGGCGCTGTGCGATCACGTTTCCGGTACCGCAATCGACGACATTGGCAAGGTCATCGCATCCATTGAAGACCATATTGTATTCATCGGGATACTGTTCTGACCAATGCCAGATGATCGAGGCATTGGGATGCGCTGTGGCACTTAGTTCGTAGAGCGTTCTGGTGGTAAACGTGACATGCAGCCAGTCGTCCTGGTCGAAAAAGAGGCAGGCGTCGTTAAAGGCGCGCAGAGTGTCCATATTCGCCATCAGAGTGTCCGGCAGGTAGCCGTAATCCGGCCCCATGAAACTGGTCAGGTTAATCGCATTGCTGTAGTTCAGATTCTGGCCATCGCTGTCAATCAACACTTTGAGGTCATTATTGAAAGCGCTGTAGCCTGTTCCTCCAGGGAAGCCGGCTTCCCGGCAGCAGGTCCAGGCCACCGCGACTCGGTCGGAATTGGTCGAGGCCGCCACATTCGCCGCAGGCGTCATGGTATAGGCGACGAACTCCCAGGCCTGGTAGGTCAGATCCGAACCGGAGGGATTGTACTGACCGGGAATATGGAAGATGGGAATGGGCGTGCCCGCTTCTTCCACCAGTCCCATGGCGATAAGGTAAAACTGCCCGTCTGAATTGAACTGGATTTTCGGCCAGACGGTGGGCATATCGCCGCTGCCTATGGTGATCCAGGGAGATTCTGACGTAATGAAAACGCCGACGTGAGCGGCAAAATCGTTAGCAACTGCGACATGCGGAGCTGTGGCCGCGCCAGCAATCTGTTGGAAAGCGGGGAAAGCCATATTGTTGAAAAGCCCCAGGCTGACGTGACCTGCACTGGTGGAGGTTTCAATGGGTGTACCGGTGAAGGGCCAGAGTTGAACGGTATCCGCTTGGATAGCATTGTAGTAAACATGACGGTTGGTCAGGCTTTGATCGAGACCGTTCATCCAGACACAATGCACGTAACCATCGTCACTTATTTCGATCATGCGGCCGGATGAGCCATAATGCTGGAGGTCGTGATAGGTGGTGCCAATGAAGAGGGTATCACCGAGGATCACATCGACATCGTCAACGCCATAAGCGGGACAGTTGGCAGCCTGCTGAAGCGCAGTTGGCACAGCGCCAGCAGTGAGTACCATTATAATACAGCCAACGATTGCAAAAATTGAAGCAGATCTCATGTGGACTCCAATCTATCCAGAGGTTAAATTAATGCTAACCGTTTTATTAAAGTATAGCAGAAATAATTTAATACTTTTTTTCACAAAGTCAAGCGAAATTTTCAACTCCAAGCAAATATTTTTCGTTTGTCATTGCCCTCAGGGCAAAATGTGCTTTATTGGTGTTATCAGTTTGTGATCTGGATCACATTGAAGAAAAAAAGAGGCGTGGAAACCACGCCCCTTCTGAATTCTGTATTCTGAATACTGGCTACTTTACTAAAACCATCTTGCCGCTGGCGATATTCGAGCCGGCGGTGAGTTGATACAGGTAGATGCCGGAAGACAACGCCGAAGCATCGAAGGTGACGTGGTGCGAACCCGCGTCACGCAGACCGTCCACCAGCGTTTCCACCAACTGTCCCTGCAGGTTGAAAACCTTCAGTGTGACGTGATCAGCCTGCGGAATGGCGAAGCTGAAGTTGGTCGTTGGGTTGAAGGGATTGGGGTAGTTGCCGTGCATGACGAACTGGTCAGCATTTTGGATGGGGAATGTTGTCGTTTTGGATTCATCATCAAAGGGATTGGGGAACTCAGCGTCAGGAATTGTCGGCTTGAAGTCGTCACCCGAATAATCACCTGATTTCGTGAAGGTGAAACGGCTTTCATCCCAGATAATATCGGGATGAATTCCTACAGCTCCAATCATTTCATAAGATCCCCCGGCGTAATACCAGGGAACCGGGAACCACATATCCGGCCGGTTGATCTGCCAGCCCGGTTGAAACTCGGTCATGGCACGATGCACGATAGTTTCGGGATCGTTACCCTCCCAGCATACTGCCAACCAGGCGTCGTAATTTACGGGGAAAGTCTCAAGATTATCAACTACAACTTCAAAATAGAGGTTTCCACCGTTAGGAGGTACCGGAGATCCAGCGACATAGGTTAGCTCGATGTCAACGTTGGGGATGTACTGGCAATATTTAACGACAGCAGTTCCGAATCCCAGACTCATTCCGGTCACATAGACGTTTCCCATTTGGTCGATAGTCATAGCTTCCACCTCATCTCGTGAGGCGGTGGGACCATCCCACCTCATGATCCAGGCTTCCGTACCGTCGGCATCGTACCTTATAGTCAAAAAATCATATCCACTTAAACTTCCAGAGCCGTTGTTGCTTCTTCCAGTTACATAAACATTACCTTCAGCATCGGCACAGATATCTGAAGGCGAATCACTTTCGTTCACCTGAGCATCATAATGCCTTACCCACAGCACATCGCCATCGGTCGAATATTTAATGGTGGCATAATCGAAGTCTCCTGCGGAGTTTTTACTGCGTCCGGTGACGAAGACATTGCCATTCTGGTCGATGGCTAACTTCGTGTATTCGTCGTCATCACTGCCGAGACCATCATAAATTGCTGACCAGAGTAGATTCCCAACCGGATCATATTTTAAGGTGATGAATTCTTCATCGTACGAAGTGGTATCCGTGTCACCGTCGCCTGTTACGTAAACATTACCATTCTGATCGACTGCGACATCCCAGCCTGTTTCCGATAATCCCAGACCTCCGTCATAAACTGCTTCCCAGAGAAGCAATCCGTCGGCATTGTATTTTAAAGTGACGATGTCATTGTTTGATTCTCGATAGGAGCGACCAGTGACATAAACGTTACTGGCTTCATCTAAAGCCATTGCGAAAGCCATATCGCTACTGCCAAAACCTCCATCGTAATGGTTCACCCATCTCAGGTTACCATCGACATCGTATTTTATCGTCGTATAATCCATGTACGTACCGGAATTCGAGCAGTAACCGGTTACATAACAGCTGCCATTGTCATCGACCAAGATTTCAAAGGCACAATCCAGCCCACTAGCCGAACCAGGAGTGATATCGTACCACTGCTGTGCGCCATTTTCATTGTACATTACGGTAGCAATGTCATAGTATTCTTCAGGCCAGCCGTAGTTTTCCGCTGTAATCCCAGTCGTGAACACATTGCCATTCGGATCGACGCCGACCGACCAAGCTTCATCACAGTAGCTTAATGGACCATTGAAAAGCGCCTCCCACACCATTTCACCAGAAAAATCGTACTTCACAGTCGCCATATCTAATGCGGCGCCATAATTGCTGCAGCGGGCTGCTATATAGACATTGCCTGCTGGATCTACTTCTACATCATAGCCCCAACTGCTGGTGCCTTGAGGTCCTATGTATCCCACCACCCATTCTTCTGTCACTTCAGCATGTAAAGATGATATAATTAGTAATATCATCAAAACGATGGGCAAACTCAATTTCTTCATAATAGCCTCCTGGATTAATTGATTTGATAAACACTATGATAACATTTTCACTTTTTAAACTTCAATTTTTATGGGCGGTTCCGATATCATCTCGAGAGCCAGATATTCCCGAACTTGAATTGCCGCAACAGTACACAATTTATTGTGAAGATCTCTAAATGTCAAGTGCAATAAATTACCGAAATAATTTAAAAAGGGGCCAACCTTAAGCTCGCCCCTTCTGAATTCTGTATTCTGAATTCTGGCTACTTTACTAAAACCATCTTGCCGCTAGCGATGTTCGATCCGGCGGTCAGTTGATACAGGTAGATGCCGGAGGACAACGCCGTAGCATCGAAGGTGACGTTGTGCGAACCCGCGTCACGCAGACCGTCCACCAGCGTTTCCACCAACTGTCCCTGCAGGTTGAAAACCTTCAAGGTGACGTGATCAGCCTGCGGGATGGCAAAGCTGAACTGGGTCGTCGGGTTGAAGGGATTGGGGTAGTTGCCGTGCATGATAAATTCAGTCGGAAGGGCTGCCCCCCCCTTATCAATGCGATCAAAGGGATCGGGCGCGCCAGCGACGGGGAAAGGCTGGAAGTTTGCAACGTGATCATCGCCTGACTTAGCAAAGGCGAAACCGTCTTCTTCCCAGATCGTATTGGGATGATTGCCAACGCGGGCGTACATCATATAATTTCCAGCCGGCCAGGCTCCTGGGACGGGATAGAACATGTTCGGTCGGTTAATCGTCCATCCTGCCTGGTAATTAATAAAGGAACGCATCACCAGGGTCGTGGGTGACCCGCCTTCGTATTCAGCATCTAACCAGGCGTCGAAGTTCTGCGAGCTGCCGCTCGCATTCAGGACGTAGACGTCAAAGTTTACATTCCCTCCGCCTGGCGGCACAGGCGATCCGGAGACATAATCCAGATTGACGACGAAGGTTGGAGTCCCACCGTAGTGTTCAACGTGGAAAGGCACGTTCTGCGGAACTAAGGGTGTCGTGGGAATCAGCCCGACCGGTACTTTATGGTAGATAACCTGGTTATAAGTCCAGGTACCCTCTGTTTGAACCACAGTCCCAGCATCCTTATCCAACACATACAGAATGTGGCAATTGCCATCGACGGTTTTCGCCATGGAGGGAGTAATTTCTGATAGACATGCCCCTGCAGGAGCATTGTTGGGCGTCACGGTCTGAGTGATGTTGGTCCCTTCAGCCCAACTCAATCCGCCATCCGTGGAGACGGAAACATAGATTTCGCCGGAAGGCCAACCTTGTGCGCTGATGGCAGTTGTATCAACGTCGAAGACCTGATACATGCAATAGAGATGACCCGTCGCGGGATCTTGTCCCAGGGAGGGTCGTTGTGCCTTGAGATTCCAGGCGCCGCAATCGATAAAGTTCCACGACCAGTCATCGAAAGCATTATGAACCATGCTGAAATCGTCAGGGTATTGCTCTGACCAGTGCCAGACAATGGAAGGATGCCAGTAGGAAGTTCCTTCAAGTTCAAAGAAGCTGCGCGTAGAAAAAACAACATGGAGATAATCATCCTGATCGAAGAACAGATTCATATCCGTATAAGCGCGCAGAGTATCCATATTGGCAAGGGTGGTATCTGGCAGCCAGGTTAAATCCGGCGGAATGAAGTCCGTCAAGTTGAAGGCCTGCGATGGATCGGGATCGATACCATCGTCATCGATGAGGATATGGATGTCATTATTCAATTGCGAATAACTATAAGGTGGAACAGGGAAACCTGCATCCTTGCAGTAGGTCCATCCGAATGCCACTCGATCCGAGACGTCGGAAGCAGCGACATCTGGAGCGATCGTCATGGTCCAGGTTAATTCTGTCCAGGTAGGAGACGCCGGGTATTCCATGATGTATGTTAAAGGATCATACGTCCCGTATGTATAGAAAACCCTCTGCGGATCGCCGGCAACACCGCTTAACGGATTTTCTGTCGAAACGATATGAAATCGCTGATTACGGTCGAACATGCATTTCGGCCAGATAATCTCCTGCTCTAATCCTCCGATGAAAAGCCAGGGAGGTTCAGTGACGAGGAATGCGCCCCCCAGCGGAAAGAAGTCCGCTCCCACGGCAGTATGATAATTAGGTGAGCTGCCAGTTTGTTCATGAAATGTTGGAAAAGCCAAACCACCATGATCGACATCCATCGTCGTATATCCAGCCTTAATACTGGATTCAACTGGTGTGCCAAAATAGGGCCAACCCTGTGTTCCACCAGCAGTGACATAGTTGTAATAAATATGCCGGCTGCTGGCGCCAGAGTTTAATCCGTTCATCCAGGCGAAGTGCATATTGCCGAACTCATCTTCGGCTAACATGCGGCCCACAGTACCATTGTGCTGGATGTCATACCAGGTCGTGCCGATGGTCATCGTGTCACCCACGACATCACGCGCGGGTAGTTCCGGGTAAGGCGGATAGGCTGTCGGCGCTTCTACAACCTCATCTCCTGCAAGAACAGGGTAGTTGATTTCAGGGCGATAGGGACTATCACCTGCGAAGCCGCTAACCGCGCAGAAACTCAAGACGACCAATAGTACCAATAACTTTTTCATAATAACCTCCGCGATAAATGTTAATTCACCTCTTTAGCTAATGATAGTGAGGTACTTTAAGATAAGAAAAAAATATCATAGATGCAAGAATAAATTAGCTCGAGGGGAAATTATTTTGTGATTGTCGATTGTTTTCACAAAAAAAACGTCCAGCCTTCCGACTGACCGCTTGCTCTATTTAGTAAATACTGACTGCTGAGTGCTACTTTAACATCACTATGGGCTTAAATATCTCCGTAGTCGGGGTCGTCCCTGACCCCGACGAAACAGATAAATAATACACTCCACTCGACAAACCTTTGCCGAGCAGCAGTTCCTTTCTCCCCTGCAGGAAGAATTCTCCGTAATCGTGCACAATTCTCCCCAGGGGATCGATCAGTTGCACATGGACGTCACCTCCTTGTGGATTAATAATGCTGATGTTAGCTCTGCTATTTACAGGATTAGGATAAACGGAGATCGATAATTCTCTGGGTAATACCTCACTCACTTCTGAAACCACCGAGAGCTCATCTTCCACCCAACAATAGTACACCTCATTTCCTGGATCATAGCTGTCTTCAGACCAGGTGAACGAAAAGACAGCTACCCCATCTGCTCTTAGAGCTAGATCACCGAACAGAACCTCTTCCTCTATGATCGTCTCGGCTGGGATTAACTCCTCGCCATTGGTAGAATATGTGGCACGCATACGTTGTGCGTCCAGGCCGATGCCATTGTTGACAAATACGCAGACGATATTACCAAGGTAATCTTGACCAATATCACCATTTCCGATCAATGCGCCAGCCAGTTGGTTATCCACCATAGTGTAATCCCAAATCGTGTCAAGATTTTGATTGAACTTTCTCACGCGCTGATAAAACACATTGCTCAATCTTAACATGTAAGAGATATATAAATCATTTGAGTCATCTGCAATAATGTCTGCTCCTCCACAGCTAGAGTCCCCAGTTTGCGGCGTTAATGGCGCGTAATCGATCAAAACTTGGCCATCAGAATTAATCCTGCTGTACCCGAGGTTGTATTCTGTCCAGACACCCCAATAATGACGGTACGTGCAGTGAATCTGATCCAGACCATCCATGCAGGCTTCCAGGTTGGAGATGCCGATGCTGCCCGGCTGATAGACCACCGTTTTGGAAATAATAACCTGTCCCGTCGTGTCGAATTTGCCGTAGAAAAGGGTGTCATTTTCCACTAACCAAACCGCATTGAGATTCCCCCATGAATCTTGGAAAAGAAGCGGTTCTTTAGCTCTAGTATAAAAAATGCTCTTTGCGGGAATTTCTATATTACCGTTTACGTCCAGGCGACAATAATAAATTGCACTGGAATCGCCCGGCTGCCAGATATAATCATTCCAGATTACGTGTAGTTTTCCTTCCTCACCCAGTAATGCGCTTGGCGCCATATTTTCCGCAGAATAGGTCGTATCCAGACGTATGTCCGTCGTTACTCGTGTGCCGTCACGCAGAAGTTTGCAATAATAAATATCATGACCCCATGGAATTTGATCTTTGTCGCCGACGAAGAAATAGTGCATGTTGCCGTCATTGTCGAAAACCAATTCAGGGTAGAGGTGCATGCTGGAATCTGGCGGCGTCACCAGTACCGGATCAGTCCAGGCGTGCGCTTGCAGGGAAAGCAGACCGCAGAGGGTCAGGGTGGTCAGCAGGGTGGCTGCATATCGGGGCATAATAGATCTCATGGCTCAATGTCTTCTAACATAAGCCAAAGAACGGAAAAAGTCAAGGGAATAATGATGCAGCTGGCGGGTGTTAATGGTCTGAAGCGCGGATTGACGCAGATTAAGGGATTTCACTGGTAAAAAAAACGCCCGATCTCTCGAGGCGTTTTTATTCATCTGGAGGTCAGGCATTCTTGCCTGACGGGTTGTAAAAAGGACAGACAGTGGCATAGCCATTCCTTCGGAAGAATGTTTATCCTCCAATGTCTTGATGCTATTTCACT
>JAHJDJ010000140.1 GCA_018812585.1 bacterium | reverse complement strand
TTCTGCCTTCGGCATCCCTGCGGGAAAAGTCCCGGCGCTCATTTTTACATCCAATTGACTGAAGTCAATGAGGTTTAAATGTGCTCAGTCACTTTAGTGACTTGGATTTATTGGTTGAGCCCCCGACTTTTAATCGGGGGGGTAAAGCGACCTCACAATCACCCCACAAACACCCGCGGCACTCTTGTATTGATCTGCGTCGTCACTTCGTAGGGGATGGTACCCAGCAGTTTAGCGATCTCTTCGGCTGAAATTCGCTGTTCGCCCTGCTTGCCGATCAGCGCCACCTGGTCGCCCACTTCGACGTGGTCATCCCCGCAATTGATCATGATCTGATCCATGCAGACCGTCCCTACCACGGGATAGCGTTTACCGCGAATCAGCACCTCGCCGCGATTGGACAAAGCTCGGGCGTAACCGTCGCCATAGCCAATCGGCACCGTCGCGATAGTAGTCTCTTTTGCCGCCTTCCAGGTGCAGCCGTAACTGATGGGCGTTCCCTGCGGAACCCGCTTGAAATAAACGACTTCCGAAACCAGCGACATGACTGGTTCCAGCGGGATCGGGACCTTGGTCTCTTCGGCTGGCTGGCATCCGTAAAGCGATATCCCCAGCCGCACCATATTCAGCAGACTGTCCGGATGCTGAAAGAGAGCTCCCGAATTAGCGATATGAAAATGCTGGATATTGTGATCCAGCTTATCAACAGATTTAATCACCTGATTAAATCGTTTGATCTGTTCGTTTGTGAAGGCCGGATCAAAATCGTCAGCCGTGGCAAAATGCGAATAAACGCCGACCACCTCAAGTTCCGGAATCTGCAGCGCTTTTTCGATGAATTCCAGCGCGTTCTTCCAATTAACGCCGATGCGCCCCATCCCTGTATCGATCTTCAGGTGAACGCGGGCTTTGTGCCCGAAAAACTTGACCTCTTCAGCGACTTTCTTCGCTAAAGCCAGCGAAGAGATGGTCAGATCCAGGTCATACTCCAAGAAATGTATCGCCTGGTAACCAACCGCACCCACTAACGCCAGAATCGGAGTGTGGATGCCCGCTCGGCGCAGCGCGATCCCTTCTTCTAAGAAGCC
Organism: bacterium; assembly: GCA_018812585.1. Taxonomy (GTDB): domain Bacteria; phylum Electryoneota; class B3-LCP; order B3-LCP; family B3-LCP; genus JAHJDJ01. The sequence continues at coordinate 3,281 of JAHJDJ010000140.1, read as the reverse complement.
TACCCCAAAGTAGGAAACCCCTTCATCAACTAAGGCCTGCGCGGATTCCTTCAACCCATGACCATAGGCATTGGCCTTGACCACCGCCATGACGCTGCGGTCATCTGCGAGTCTCTTCAGGGCCCGGTAATTCTGCCGCAGAGCGCCAAGGTCGATCAAAGCGTGAGTCGGCCTGCGACGCAGCCGTGGTTTTACCGGATTAATTGTCGATCTTTCGTCCACTCTATTTTCTATTTCAATTTTAGCTGATTCTTAGCCATCAGATAGCCGCGGATGAAGTCATCGATATCACCATCCATAAAACTCTGAACGTTGGATGTCTCAATGCTGGTACGCAAATCCTTAATCATTTTGTAAGGGTGAAAAACATAGGAGCGGATCTGGCTGCCCCAGGCGATTTCAGCCTTGGAATCTTCCAGTTCATTGATACGTTTCTCTTCCTCTTCCTTCTTCTTCTGGTAGAGCTTCGCCTTCAGCATCTTCATGGCGTTCTCGCGGTTGCGATGCTGGCTGCGTTCCGCCTGGCTGGACCCCACAATCCCGCTTGGTTCGTGTGTAATCCGCACGGCAGAATCGGTTTTATTGACATGCTGACCGCCCGCTCCCGAGGCGCGAAACGTATCGACTCGTAAATCGCTGGGATTGATCTCGATCTCGATGTCATCATCGATGACCGGGTAAACAAAGATTGAAGCGAACGAAGTATGTCTGCGCTGGTTGGCGTCGAAAGGCGAGAGACGCACTAAACGGTGCACACCGATTTCAGCCTTCAGATAACCATAAGCAAAGTCGCCCTGCACTTCAATCGTCACTGACTTAATGCCCGCCAGTTCTCCCGGTTGATAATCGATCTCTTTCCCTTTAAACCCGCGGTTTTCGATCCAGCGCTGATACATGCGCAGCAGCATCCCCGCCCAGTCCATCGATTCCGTGCCGCCGGCGCCGGGGTGAATCGTCAGCAGCGCGTCCCGAGGATCGTCAGGGTCGCCCAGCATATTGCGAAACTCCAGGTCTTCCAACTTTTTCTCGATGGTTCCTACCAGTTGTTCCGCTTCATCGAGGCTCGCCTGGTCGTGCTCTTCTTCCCCCATCTCAATCAGCGTTTCGACGTCTTCCAGAGACTTTTTCAGTTCCTCCCAGTTTTCCGTCCACGATTTCAATAGAGTGATCTTTTGCAGGACCTTCTTGGCATTATCGCCATCGTCCCAGAAGTCGGGAGCGACCGTCTGTTTCTCTAACCTGACGATTTCCGCTTCCTTTTTATCTAAGTCAAAGATAGCTCCGTAAAGCGGTTAACCGTTCTAACAGTCCGTCGTAAACGTCTTTTATATTGTGTTCCATGGTGACCTCTATAAGAAATTTAATTCAGCGTACAAGATCTCAATTATCCTCAGTCAGATCATTCACATAATACAATTTCCCCACGGTATCATCCAGAAGCTGGAATTCCGGCAGCGCAATCAGTGGATCATCCAGTTTATACCGCCATTCTTCGCGGTAGCTGTGTTCCGGCGTTCCCCAACGGATGTAGCGAATCTCCCGATCCAGACAATAGCGGTGTAAATCGGTCAATCCCTTGGGAAATTGATGCCATTCAGCGTCTGCAATGAATGGAATCCCCGGATCACGGGATAGCATGATGGGATGCGGCTGATCCGGCTCTGCTTGAACGATCTCCTGATAAAACAGATATTTGTCACCATTATACCGCAACTGCTCCGACAAATGATCATAGGTGTTCATCCCACCCTGAATCATAAATGGAATCAATACCAGCGGCAGTAGCAATTGCCGCCTTCTATCTGAAATAAGTGTAACAACCGCCGCTGATCCAGCAATCGTCAGTAAGACGACCTCCAACAGAAAATAGCGATCCATAAAAAAGCCGCTCGAAGAGATGAAAAGATAATGCGCGATCAATGCCCAGAACGACAGTTTAGTCAGAACTCGTCCTTCCCATTTCGGTTCGCTGATGATCAGGAAGATGACCAGAAAGAACGCCAGGAAACAGAGTGTCCACTGCGTTAATAAGCTGTATAACCCGCGGCCGACGTCACGCAGCCAAATCTGAAAATTGCCAATTGGGTCATCTAATAATACGGTAAAAATGTTGGGGTACTTGTCCGCTGATTGGCTGATCAGATAATCATGATAGGTCACTTCAATGTCGTCAGTAGCTTGGTTGGAAAACGCCCATTCGGGCCAGAGATCCTGCTGTAAAGCGTCTCCCTTTTTATACTTATATGCGACGTTATAGGCGCCATTCCAATTTGGGAGATCAAATGCCAAAAACAGCAATGGGATAATGAAAAACCAGAGTGAGGTGGGATGTTTAATCGACCAGATCGTCCTATCGAAATTATAATAAAGGCGGATCTTACGCCAGAGAAAATAAAACATAAAGGGCAGCAGAATAATGTATTCATGGCGCATATCGATAGCGACCGCCAATAATATCCCACTCAACAGCAGCCGCTTTTTGCTTAGTCGCGGCTGCCAGGCAAAAAAACCAGCCCACAGAACGAGCGCCACCGCGATCAGATCGGTGCCACCAGAGAAAGCATTCTCCATAAAAAGGGGCGTAATCAACAATGTTATAAACGCTAAAAGCGCTGCCGGTAGTTTCAGCCAGAGCACGATCATTAAAATGATGGAGCCACCTGCCAGCGCTGAGATGATCTTAGCGGTATTAAAATAACCCCATTGATCATCCGGTCCCAACAGTTTTCGTCCTAAAAGCAAAGCTGCTGGATAAGTTGCCCCATGAAAGCTCCACGCATAGTCCCTGGTCTGATAACTCTCTTCACCCAGGTAACTGGCAGCCAGATCGCGTGCCATGGGGATATAAAAAAAGCCCAGATCGTCTTCTGTGCCTTTCACACGGGGTGTCTCATGGGGTAGTGAGAGGATGAATATGACAAAGAGCGAAGACAGAATCAAGCCATAAATCAGTTTGATGGTTTTTATTTTGGAATGTGATACGTTCACGTCGGTCTCGGTTCAAATTACCAGTTACGACCAAACGGACAATAGCGGTTATAATCCAGTAAACTGGAGACAGCCGCGCAGGTTACCCCGAAGATAAAATAGTTCTTCTTCTTGCTTGTCAGATAAGTGAAAAGAGCGTCAAAACTGCCGTTCACCAGTGTTGTGCCGGTAATCAGAATGATGTCAGCATCATCTACAACCGAGAAATTGTCAACTGAGCCGTCACGGATCTTCACCCCGTTTATCGCCGTGCCGATCTTTTCGACTTGCAGATCGCTGAGAATGACCTGCTC
>JAHJDJ010000139.1 GCA_018812585.1 bacterium | reverse complement strand
GGCCGGGGACAAAATACGGCAAGTTAATCGCTCTGCAAGACGAAATCAACCGTGCGGATCTTGCGGCTCTGTTTATCGAAGAGTTGAATGTCGTGGAACGGATCAAACGGCGTGAAGTTGGCAGCACGGCGCCTGATCTTTCGTTCGAGTCAGAAAATCCGCTCGAGTTTAACACCGAAGAAGGTTCAGCGCAGAATGACATTCTCGATATAGAAGGGCATTGGGCTGAATCTATGATTGAAGATTTTGTGGCTACCGGAATCTTTGAAGTATCTCAGGATCACAAATTCTACCCGGATGAACCGGTTACACGCATCGAATTTGCGGGAGCGGTGCAGCGGTTGTTTTACATGATCACGCGCGATGAAACGATTTTTTCCAAGTATATCGGTGAGCAGGAATCGCATATTTCGGATTTAAGAACCGATCATCCCTTTTACGGCGCAGCCGTATTATGTGTGGAGCGTGATATCATGGATCTGGATAAGATAAGCGGCTTTTTCCATCCGAATGACGCAGTTTCCGGGCCGGATGCTGTGTTGCTTATCCGCGATATCAAAAATGCCTTAAAATGGTAAGTGGATCGCTAAATTCTGTAATGCAAAACGGGCAGCTAACAACTGCCTGTTTTCTTATCCCAATATTCTTGCCGAGATTTCATCTGCCAGCAGCAGCCCCCGATCGTTCGGCTTAAAACGTTGGCCATCGAAGTCACCCAATCCAGTCTCCGTGATCTTTTTGAACATCACAGTCCAGTAATGAGGCGGCGCCCCGAAAAGATCCTGATAGTCGGAATAATCCAAGCCATCTGACTGGCGCAATTTCAAATAAACCCATTCACTGCGGTGGTTTTCATCTGTCAGAAGTTCTGACTGATAAGGGGGTGCGTCTCCTTTTTCGAGAGCCTGCCGATAGCTCGTTAAATCCGGTCGGTTCCAGACCCTCTGCTTTCCATCGAAGGAATGCGCTGAGGGACCCAATCCCAGATATAATCCTCGCTGCCAGTAATGTTGATTCTGACGGCACTCTTTTCCGGGTTTCGCCCAATTGCTGACTTCGTAGTGCAGATAACCCTGTTGCGACATTCTCTGCGCGGCATGAAGCAACAGTGACACTGTCTCATCAGCGGGTAAATGAACAGCTTCTCCGCGGATCATGCGCTCTGCTAATTTCGTCCCCTCTTCAACCGTCAAACTGTAGAAGGAAATTCCATCAGGATCATGGGCAAAAAGCTGATCCAGCTCCCGATCCCAAGTTTCAGTCGTTTCAGATGAGATCCCTGACATCAGATCGATTGACAATGTAACGTCGGGCAGCGATTTCACAGCTTTAAGCGCGGCGTCGATTTCCTGCAGATCATGAATGCGGCCCAGGAAATTCAGTCGATCTTCATCAAAGGCTTGTACACCGATACTGAAACGATTCACCCCAGCCTGATGGAATTCCTCGATTGTATACTGATTAACTGTGCCCGGATTTGCTTCAAGGGTGATTTCTCGGTCAGTTTCAGCGGGATAGATATCCTCTATCGCCTCTATTATTGATCCAACAGTTTCGGGTGATAATAGTGAGGGTGTGCCTCCCCCGAAGTAAATCTACTTTAAAGAGAGACCGCGCCAATCCTGCGCTTTCAGGTCAAGCTCGCGCAGAAGCAGACGCGGGTAGGCTGCGATTTCCTGGTCGCCGGCGGTATCAAGTGAGTAGAAGGCACAGTAGGGGCAGCACCACCGGCAAAACGGTATGTGTACGTAAACGCTAAGCTGTTGGCTCAAATGTTACTTATTCCATGGGATCCATATTACCCAGTACAGACTGCTCAGGACCGGGTTTTTCTTCTTCACTAGGTCCATTTAGACGTTCATGCACACGCTCCGGTGCACCATCCAGTTTAGCTTCCTGGGCACGGTAAAGCGCTTGGGCACGAGGTGAGATGTGTACCAAGTCCATGATTCTGGAGTTTTCTTTCACACCTTCCAATTTTTCGGCCAGGCGTTCTTCATCCACGGCATCACGCATGTGTTGAACTTGCTCATTGTCCATAATGTCCTTTAAGGACGCATTGCGTTCTGCGGCGGTTTTTGCAGCCATCAGTTCCCCAGCCAGTCGTTGGCTAAGCGCTGAAGTTGCTCTGGTTTCGTCTACCATAATTCCCCCTATTGTACGTTTGTAATTTTATTCAGTTTCATACATAAATGTCCACATACTGACCTTTCCCCTCTTCCGGGGGCGGCGCTGATTCGCTCTCAAAATCCTCGGCGTTGCGGTAAGCTTCGTCTTCGTATGCATCACGGCGGTATACGTCATAGATAGACGGGTCATTTCTTACCTGTTCGACGCCTTCAGTCATCCTTTCCTCCTTATATTACCAGATCTATTATATTTGCTTGTAAACTATCGCTGATACTTGATTTTTCTGCAGCGGACTCTTTCTTTATTCTCTGCATTACATCCTGCAAGGGGTTGAACAGTTCTTCGGTAACTACAAGCGGTTTTGCTTCTCTGAACTGCTGCTGGATTTGTATCGTGTTCGTTTCCCACACTTTCATCTTATCACCTCCACATTACTCATCCGGAAATACTTCCCAATTCGTTTCGCACCAGTTGGATCCATCTATTAGATTGACTCTGGTAGTACTGCGGATTACCAGGCTTTTCAAATTCAAGGGGGTTTCAAACTCAAGACGGCTGCCTACATCGAAGGTCATGGAATCATCCTGTTTGATCTTCTGAACCATCATTCCCGGTTTGTCAGTAAAAAATCCACTTTCACCCTCTTCAATCGGATTCACCGGATCAACTGTTTCATAGTTTACTCTGCCTGATGATCCTATCCCTTTAACTTCGCTGTCTTCGAGAAATTTGACAAACGGCGTATCGCCCGCCCACATGCGGTTGGAGGCTTCTCTCCCCTGTTCTGAAATGGTGACTTTTTCAGCCGGTATTTGTACGAGAGCGTGTTTCATCACTTAAGCCCACCACTGCCAGGAACGGTTATTACGCAAAGGTAATCCTGAAGCATACGTGCGTATCAGAGTATCGATCTCATCCGATGCACTATCCAGCAGATCACCTGTTTTGGTATCTTGACTCAATCTTTCCGCGAAGTCAGGATTTTCAGCAATAAGGCGGGAAAGATTGAAATGTCTCACCAGAAAGTCATGCTTGATCACTTCCTTGTCCCCAAGCGCTTCTTCAGCATGTTCGGCCTGATTTTGACGCAGGAATAAGGCTCCTGTTGTCGTTTCATGCGCTTCAATGGGGAAGGTATGAGCTGTTTCCTGTAGAGTATTCCCCATGCCTGAGGCTATTTCAGCGGCCATCATCAACGATAGATCTTCATTATCTGACCAGAAATCGTCATTTAAGGCTGGGTTAGCGCCTGCCAGATCTTGCGCTTTGCTGACCGGATCAACCAGACTTTCATAGGTCGTGGCATGATTGATAAATTCGCGTTCAAAGTCGGCATCTCCAAGCAATCGTTTGCGTTCTTCAGGATGTTCCAGAAGATATAATGCCGCTTTAGGGCGCTCGACGAAAAAGTCTTTGTCCAGTACTTGCGCGCCTTCCATTTCAGAAACCGCTGTTTCAGCTAACCGATCAATGACTTCTGTGCGATATCGATCGTAATGATTGTCGGTCAGCGCCCGAGCTGTTTCGGAATCCTCCAGGAGCGTCTGTATATCGCCCAAATTCGCGGCGACCAGCAATGCTTCGTCAGGATTTTCCTGCAAATATTCACGGGTAATTTCTGGGGTCCATTCTAATTCTGACTTGGCGGCATCACCCAGTTTTTGCTCTACTCGCAGATGATCGCCGTTGATGAGGGCATCTCTAAACACTGCATCATCTTCTATGAGTTTTCGCAGAGTTTCGTTCTGTGCTAAGAGTGCGTCATCGCTGGCGCTGCTTCTCAAGGATCGCTCAAAATCTTTCTGATACTCTCTCTCTGCTCCATTGAAATGAAAATCTGACGACTCATCATCCCGTGTATTTATTCCTCTGAAAAGATTAGTTTCCTTCGCTTCGAAGGGACTTACGAAAAAGGCGCTGATCCCTCTAAATGCGCTCAAATTCCGATCTTTAGCATCTACTGCTGACAAAAAATCACCTTCTCGCGAAGCGTCCGCACCGAGGACGCGCACCGTGCTACGATGGTTCAACAGCAGCTCCTGCATGGAAGGATGATTGTTTATCCAGGAAATTTTCAGTGACATGCTAAAGTTCCCATTTTATCTGCCGATATACCTACTGAGGCCAACATCATCGAAAAGCTTCCGGCAACCATTTGACTACCGGTCTCGTAGTCACAAAAAAAATAGAATCAACCGCATTGGATGTCGGGCAACCGTGCTGCGAAGACGGTTTGAAAAGCGATCGTTGGCCTTATTTATATGCACCTTTTTATTACTGAACCGGAGTTGCCGCTCCGGTTCAGTTATTTATATTGCCTAATCTTCTGTTAAAAAATAGCCCTGTGTATACCACTGACTCCCCACCCGCGAAGCATCCTGTGACAGTTGTTGTGCAACACTGTTTTGTACTTCATTAGCCTTCTGCACCAATCTCGCTTTACTGGAGATCTCTACATGATCGAGGTGAAAGGTCTCCCCACCGGATTTCGAACGCGACACTTTTTCACGATCTTTTGAGGTGTCATCCTGATAGGGTGAAGGTCTTTGCAGTGGATTGATCTTATTCATGGTTCTGTTCCCATATTTACAATCTTCTTATGCAAACTGCTTGCCAATTATTTCGCTTCTATGAATTCGTTCATAAGTGCTGATATATCAATATCTTAGCACATATGGCCATCCAGTCAGCTATTAGTACTTGTCGACACACCGGTACGAAAAGGTAACAGTTCCGGCAAAGTTATCCCTAAAAGGTGCCAATTACTGATGGAGTAGATCCGGGGTCGGTGATCAATCAGGCTTCGGTATCGGTTTGCTGGCCGCGAAATCGGTTGACTTCGATGCCGTAGCGTTGAATTTTGCCCTGCAGATTTTTCCGGGCGATACCCAGCTTTTCGGAAGTGGCAGTCACATTTCCCTGGCACAACGCCAGAGTTTGTTCGATGTAGTTTCTCTCAAAATCTGCTCGTGCATCGCGCAGTGTCTGATCAGAGGGTGGCATAAGTGGTGATTTTGTGGGGATGTGGTTCAGTATTTCCGGCGGGAGATCATTACTGTAGATAACGTCGTTCTTCGCCAGCACGGTCAAACGTTCTATCAGGTTTTCAAGTTCGCGCACATTTCCGGGCCAATCGAACTGCTGCAGAATTGCCATCGTCTGGGTTTCAAATGTCAAACGCTGCCTGTGATTCTGATGACAGTATTTATCCAGGAAACGCTCGATTAAGAGGGGAATGTCTTCGTGACGGTCTCGAAGCGGGGGGACGTCTATTTTAATCACATTAAGACGATAATAGAGATCTTCGCGAAAATTACCCGCCTCGACTTCCCTCTCCAACCGCCTGTTCGTCGCTGCGATTACCCTCACGTCGACCGATATTGTTTCCATCCCGCCGACGCGCTCGAATTCCCTCTCCTGCAACACCCGCAAGAGCTTCGCCTGAACAAGCTGTGTCAGATCGCCGATTTCATCCAGGAAGATGGTGCCGGTATGCGCAGCTTCAAATCTTCCTATGCGACGGTTGACAGCTCCGGTGAAAGCACCCTTTTCGTGACCAAATAATTCGCTCTCCAGCACTCCTTCAGGTAAAGCCGCGCAGTTTACCTTTATGAAAGGCGCGCCATTTCTCTGGCTGTGGTGATGCAATAGACCTGCCATGCGTTCTTTACCAGTTCCGCTTTCTCCCTGAATCAGGACCGTCGAATTAGCGCGTGCTATACGCTGTATGCTGATTTCATACAGTTCCTGCATGCCTTGATTTTTGGTTTCGAAGTCGTCGAAATTCATGGGTGGATGGGGTCGAATTTACAGCCTGTTACCATTTTACGGTAAAAACATTGGATTGTCAATTGAATTGTGCGGCTTTCAAACCCATTTATAAGTATTACCAACAAAGCACATAAAAAAAGGCAGGCTCGTGAAAGCCTGCCTCGCGCTGTGTGGTGATTGAGGTTCAATCCCTCAATCAACCCGTTGAGGGGTACCAGGAAATAGCAGTTCCATTATGTCTAATAAAGCCCAGAAACCATAAGATGTACCAAAATTTCGTCCCTCGGCTGATGTCGCAATAGGCGACCGAAATAGTCTACTAAATACTTTGAGCTCCTTTTGACTTGCGTGGACGGTGAAAATTCGCTTTTTAAACTGGAAGAGTGTCTTTCAAAGATCGGTGTGTTTTATTTGCATTCTGACCTCTAATAAGACAAGATCCGTGCCAGAACTAACTCAAGGCAGTTTACACAAGCTATTCTCATCGTATATAGCGTTGCCTATATCACTTTTCACTCAACTTATCCAGACAATCACGCACTCTTCAAAAGTGCATACCGTGCATTATTTACACGGTTATCCTCACTGATTGCACCGCTGTTGCCTTTTTTGTCGGTCAAATGGCAATTTAGCTCACAAAAACCTTAATGCTCAATATAACATTTCAAGAAACTTAAATCAAGCGTATAATTTTGCTTCAAATTCGCTGAAAAGGTTAAAACCCTGCTTCTGCTGCGACGTCTCGAACTAGCTGATTCATGTCTGCATCGTCGAATTTGCGCCCCACTAACGGTTCAATAAGCTCTGCCGCTCGTAATTTATCACCTAATTGCAGGCATACGAACGCAGCATGTGCACGCGCTTCGGGCAGGCTCGGATTCTGTTCCATAGCAATCTTGAAAGATGCCAGGGCTTCTTTGTACATTCCCTGCTGCTCGTAAATCCAACCCTGCAGGAACAGAATTTTAGGTTCGGTGGGTGCGTAATTCAAGGCAATTCGCACTTCATCCAGCGCTCTTAGGGTATCTCCCAACTGCAAGCTCATAAATGCGATATTGTAGTAAACATGCAGAGGTGGGCCTGGATGCCCTGCAATTCCTGCATTGTAGTCATTCCAGGCGCCATAAAAATCTCCAAAGCGAGCTTTCATCTCAGCTTCATAGAAGAGATTTTCAGCGTCAAGGTAGGCTATTTCTGCGTCAGGGTCTAATCCTGCGCGTTTAAATTCGTCGGCGGCATTTTCGTACTGTTCCAGGCCATGGAAAGCATCCCCAAGACCGCGGTGTGCCTCTTTAAAATCGAGATCGATCAGGATGGCACGGTTAAACATACCAGCCGCTGTGGCGAAATCATGCTTTTTCAACAGCACGCTGCCGAGATTGAAATAATCCATGCGGGGGGATTTTATCACATTAGTAAAGACCGTGGGCATATTGATCGCCAACGCCAGCAATAACGCGATCAACAGCGGGCCCGCCAGTTTCTCCCACTCAGCCGCGCGGATGTGATCGACAAACCACCAGAAACCGGCTGCTGTCAGGGGAATTAACACGACAACCACCGGTAAGCGATATTCAGAGGCTGCAAAAAACAGCAGAGTTGCTGCCAGGTAGGAGAGTCCATATATATGGAGTATTACTGGTATACTGCTGTGATACCGCCTAAGCCAGAAAAACAGACCCAATGGCACAATCAGGCCAAACGTAAAGGGCACCAAGCGTAACACCGAACTGAATATCAGGTTGATGTAGAGGCTCAGGTTGTTGGGAATTTCTGTGCTGTGGAAAAAGAGGAACAGCTTGCGAAGTAAGAGTTGCAGATACGAAAGGGGATGCGATTTGATGAACTGAATGCCCTCTCCGAACCAATACTTAGATGCTTCTCCGACAGTCATCGGAGTTCCAGTTCGCCTGGCTGCTTCCTGACGGTAGTCATCGTTTTCGTATTGAGGTTCTGCCGAGCGCAGAAACGGCGCTTCCCAATAGATTCCTTCCGCATGCGGACTATTTCCTGCATAAAAGTTCATCCCAGTCCCGGCAGTTACCAGCACGAATTCGCCACCCACGATATAATTACGAATCCCGACCGGCAGCAACACCAGGAGCAATCCACAAGTAATTAAAACTAATTTGCGCCAGTTCGTGTTTTTCAGGTTGAAAATCAGATAGACGATCAGCAAGAATGCGAATAGCAGTATATTGGGTCTTGCTAATGCCGATAAGCCCATTAAAATGCCAGCGAACAGGTTCAGCCATCCCATTTCCTGTTTGCGGACTAAAATCAATAGAAATGCAGCATTGAGGAGCAAGATAAGATTGGCGCTTAATAGAACTCCTTCATAGTATATGAAGGGTTGATAGAGGGCGGCGATTAAGGCACTGGTCAGAGCGATTTTCTCACTGAAGAGTTCTCTCGCCAGAGAGTAGATCAAGTAGACGAGCAAAATTCCACCCAGGAACTGAACCATCAGGACATAGTGAGGATCGACCGCGAAGATCCGGTATATCACACTGAGGAGGTAAGGATACAGTGGGCTCATGAAGAAGACGGAACTATCTCCACCCTGCCCTGTTGCGAGGGCTTTCGCCCAGAAATGATAGAATTCGGAATCGATGATGGGTGTGGTGACCAGAGGTGTATCCCAGATCGAATGCAAGTGCAGCAGACGAATTAGAGCCGCTGCAACCAGAATGAGGACAAGGCTTATTCTTTTCATAGTTTCAGAGGTAAGACAAAAAAAGGGCTGCGGAAACCGGCAGCCCTTAAATTGGTGTGATGCGATTTATTTTAGAAGCACAGCTTTTGTTGTGGCTGAGATCCCGTTACTGCGAAGCTGCACCACGTAGACACCAGATGAATGCTGAGATGCATTCCAGGTGAGTTTATACTGCCCTGGTTCAAGTGTTTTACCCATGAGACGTTCAACAAGTTTCCCCTGAAGATCATAAACTTCAAGAAAAACCAGACCTGCAGCGGGAATATCGAAGAGCAGGTCGGTCGTCGGATTGAACGGATTGGGGTAGATTCCTGCAAGAGCTAGATCCGCTGGAATGGCAGGCGAGACTTCCTGTGGTTCAACCGCAACAGGACTTGTGATCCAATCCAGGCAGAGTTGCAGGATTTCTGAGCGGGAGTTCGTAAACGTTGTCGTAGAGACCGCTTCGAAAGCCAGGGGGAAATACACAAAACGGCTGTTCTCCGTTTCGCATCGTAGACCAGCCGATGTACCCTGCCCATCATAGGTGTAGATACCAACTGCCGGCTCCAATACAATCATGCTGGACGTTGAGTTGGAATTACCCGCGCCTCCAGCCCCGCCTAAGAACATGGACGTGCCATTTGAAATCGGATCTCCCTCTACCCCACTCACCATATACGCAATTAGTGAATTATCGAGGTGTTCGGCGTGCAGGACGTCATTGTAGAAGGGACTATTCCAAAGTACGTCGCCAGCGTTCTGGCTTGAGAGGAAAAGCCTACCACCGTTGGCGAGATAGTTTTCGATTCTCGCCTGGTCAGTCAGATCGAAGGTAGAGAAATCATCATCTCCGGTAAACCAGATGGCAATTTCATACAGCTCGATTTCATCCTGACTGATAGTTCCCAGTAACCACTGATCGTAGGAATCGTAGACCAGGTCCAGCTCATCTAAAGACGACTCGTAGAAGCTTGTGTAGGCGCTGTTGGGATCATCATTGATAATGACGATGTCTGGCCGCCCCACCATAAAGGTCATCTGATAACTTGCCTGGAAGGAACCCGGCTCTGCTGTCACTTCAACATTAAAAGTAACTTCATGCGCTGCAAACGCCGGATCGACGTAGAATTCAAACGGATCGCTATCGTTCGCGGCGCTGGCTCCCGAAGCGAGATCAGGGAAATTCACCGATGGATAGGTCACGTCAATCAGGGGATCCTCTGTTGATAATGTGGCCACTACGTCAGTCGCATCATGAAACGGGATCTGATTTTCCAAAGTCACGATGAATTCACCGGTTTCACCGGGATCGACGCGGCCATCCCCGTTACCGGTGGGATCAGAAACGGAGTAATCCGTGACCATAACATTCGGGAAATCCAGTGGAATGGTGTCTTTGAATCCCTGCAGTATTTCCTTGGTGATGTTATTTTGCACGAAAACTGCCAGATCAAGGTTTGCCAGTTCCCAAGAGGGATCAAGGGTGATAGTGGCATCGTATTCCGACGTCTGAGACGCAGTTGCGGAGAAGAGTTGGCCACCCGCATTAGGCGCCATTTTTAAGAGCGCACCGTAATGGTTTGGCTGGCCATTTGGTGAGGGCAAGTAGACATAACGTTCCAGCAAGGCAAAGTGGATGACGTAATTCCCAGAAATCGTCTGTTCCGAATAGACCGATGCTGTTGCATTTAACTGATCACCCAGCACCGTCATCTCTAATTCGATGCGCAACGGCGAAGAAACCAGCAACCGATTATTGATGACCGCGGTGATGGAGCTTTGCGTTGTTCCACAGGTCGTGCCATCGCATTTCATAGTTGGCGTCCCCGTCACACCATAGTAACTGCGGCGCGCGTCATTATCGACCGGGTTCGCCAGATACCAGGGATCGGTACTACTGGGCCAGGACATGTGGTAAGCGATATCAAAGGCTGAAGACCCTACGCTCTGTAGGGCTGCATGCAGAGCAGGATCGCTCTGTGCGCAATACGGTCAACCCCAGTTAGTAAAGTTTTCGATGACAACCGTTCTCGGGAAAGCGAATGCCTGGGAGAAGGGTATCACCAGCAGCAGGATCAAGAAGAATACTACTGTGGTTTTCATGCTATTCCTCCAGATAAGAAATTAAAAAGGGGATCAGTGCAGTGATCCCCCACTTGTACTATATTACGCAACTTGTCTTAGATTGGTTTGGTTCGGTATTTACGTTTACTTCCTTTTCTCTTAAATCCAAGCAGAGCCAACGGTTTTGACGCTATGTTTTTCAGAGTGCTCTCTTCTTCAAGCTGGTTGTAAGAGTGATAGTAATAGTAGTAGTGCGTTCCTTCCATCTGCATCTTATTCAGGACGACGCCCAGTAAACGCGAATTACCTCGTTCGAGGGTTTCGATGGCTTGCTTCAACATGTGTCGGGTTACTCCTCCCGCAGAAGCCACAGCGATAACCCGGTCCACCAGCGCGCCCAGAATGACAGGATCGTTCAGCGAGAACATGGGCGGAGTGTCGAAGATCACCATATCAAACAGCTTTTCAGCTTCTTTGATAAATTCTTTCATCTGGTTCGATTCGAAGAGTTGCGTCGTGCTGGGTGGTTTCGGTCCAGTTGTCATCACCCACAGATTATCGATACCAGATGGTTTCAGCACTTCTTCGATAGAGGCTTCACCGAGAATGACTTCCGTCAGGCCAATTTCATTCTCCATACTGAAGATCCGGTAAAGACTGGGTCTTGGATAGTCAGTATCGACCAGCAGGACATTCTTACCCTGTTGTGCCAGGTTAATTGCCAGGTTGGTGCTAATGTAAGTTTTTCCCTCCTCCGGAATGGAGCTTGTGACCATAATACTCTTAACGCTTTCATCCAAACTGCCCAGCTTGATGTTGTGCGTCAAGATATTATAGGCTTCCCGCAGGAAGTAAATCGATTTACGGGAGGATGCGTCATCGCTGCCAGCGATTAGTGGTACGTCGCGGCGTCCCATCATGGGAATACTACCCAGGAGAGGCAGTCCTAATTGCGTTTGTACTGATTCAGCATCTTTTACAGAATCATCCAGATATTCGATCAGTATCGCCAGACCCAAGCCAAAGATCAAACCCAATATCGCGCCGATCATGAGGTTGTCTTCCAGACTGGGCGAATGGATTTTGGCTTTCCATGCTGGTTCAATAATGCTGATATTGGACTATTGCATGGCCTTGGTGACGTTCATCTTGTACTTCATTTCCAGAAGCATCTTGTATAATGATTCTGAGGTAGTTGCAGTTAATTGCAATTGTGCCAAAGTGTACAGTTTGTCAGGGAAAGAGGATAGTTCGTTTTCATACTGTCTGATCTGTTTTTCAATTTCACTGGCTCGGGCAACGCTTGTCAGTTCGTAGTTATCTTTCTCTTGAATTAACTTCTTTTGCAGTTCAATGATGCGCTCGTGCAGCGCGATAATCGTGGGGTGACTATCGGTGTACTTACTCAAATTTCCTTGCAGATCAGATTCCAACTGAGCCAGTTGAGAACGCAGATACCCGATTTGACTTTGACCGGAAATTGTGGCGCCGCCGACCTGACCGCTTTCCCCCTGGAAATTCTGATCCATCGCGGAGATTTCTGACATCGACAGACCCATCATGTCCCTCTGTGCGCGCAACTGTGCCATCTGATCGATAGCCGCCGTGACTTCCATCGAAATATCAACGATACCTTCCTGCGTCTGGAATTCCCGCAATTTCCTTTTGGCTTCATTCCAATCTCGCTTTGCCAACTTGGCCTGTTCATCCGCAAATCTGGCGGCATCCGAAGTTTCACGGTGCTTTCGGGCAATGTCTTCGGCAAGATATACTTCGGCCAGTGTATTCGATAAATCCAATGATTCCTGTGGATTTGCAGAATAACCCTGGACGATATACATCGGGGATTTTTTCGACGGTTTAATCTTCACACCCCGCAGCGCCGTCCACTGAAAGGTCATGCTTCCTAGAATTAATGCAGGGCCGGGCGTATAGGATCCATCCGCTTCGCGTAAGTCCAATTTTTGTGATACTTTATCAAGCACCGGCTTACTCATCATCCGCATCACCTCAACTTCAGCCATGGCTGTCTGCTGACTCATATTAGCTGAAAAGAGGATTTCACTTATGGATTCCAGACCGATGCTGCGCAGTAATGCTTCCTGCGTACCTTCACTCTCTACGACTAATTTGCATTCCGCAAAGTAAGTTTTCGGTTTGAGGAGGGTAGCCACCAGGATAATGCCAAAAATGACCACAAATCCTTGGACTATAAGCCACTTACGACGGACTAGGATATCCCATACTTGTTTGATTTCCATCGCTAAAGCCTCACTTTAGTGCTTAACAAAGACTATTTTTTAAGAGATACTTTTAAATTACGTTATAAATAAAGCAAAGTCAAGCTAATTATTTTAATTTCTGAAGATTCCGCACTATAACAGAGAAACGCAGTTAAAGAGTGCACACAATAAATTTCCTTAATTTCAGGCAGTTAAAACGTTCTCTTCAGGCTGTTTTATGAAACCTGAAGTTTCACGCTCAAGGCTTAATAATTCTGCATATATCATCTCTATCTCCGCAGCAATACGGTCCCAAGAGTACAGTTCTTCAACTGTAGATCTGGCATTCCTGCCTATCTGCCTGGCTTTTTCAGGATTACTCAGGAGATAATTGACGCATTTCGCGAATTCTTTATAATCTCCGGCTTTCGCCAGCAAACCGTTGTGACAATGATCGACACAAGGCGCAGCGTCTTCAAACGCCACTACAGGTAATCCTGCGGCAAAATAGTTTAGAAGCTTAATCGGGAATCCTGACCAGGCAATGCGTGGATTAACTGCAAGACAACCGATAGCTAAGATATGTTTGATTTCATCAAAACTTAAATCGTTGATAATAGAAATATTCTCTGCCAGATCCCGTTCAATAATTTCCGCCATTAAAGACTCTGAATTCGAACCGGTCAAGAAAAGTAACCTGCTATCAGGATGCTCCCCGATTATATCAGGCAGCGCGTCCAATATCAGATCGATGCGCTGATAACCATCCAGGTTACCCGCATAGATAAGCAGTTTCTGACTCTGCAGTTGATATTTATTGAGCAGATCTCTGTCGGGCACTTCAACAGGATCGCCATAGTCAATCCCAGGCGGAATTAATTTTATCGTCGATGGCGAAATGCCTGATTTGAATAAAAACTCTGCGACTTTGCGGTTGATGGCGATGGAATAATCAGCCATGCGGGGAATATAGCGGTCCATCAATCTTGCAGCAAAACGCGCAATCGTCTGGGGTATTTTTAAACGAAAATATGTATAAAACTCGTCCGACATCGTGTTATGGCTGTGGTAGACAACCGGCACATTCCGCAGAAGCTTCACGGGAAAAGCTGCCACCGGCGCTTCATAATTGTGGCAATGGATCACGTCGATCTTATTTTTGCGGACGACCTCATCCAATTTAATAGCAAGCAGGATATCCAGCAGAGGTTTTTTCAACGCTGGGCCGGAACGGAATTTGTTATATTTGAAGATCTTCGGAATACGGTGAATCGTCAGACCGGGACAAGGCAGATCTTCCCCAAAATGGTACGTTACGACATGAACGTTATGCCCGCGTTTGGCCAGCGCCTCACAGGATTCACGGATGAGAACCTGCGAACCTTGTGACGTGGGAAATGGGCAGGCCGCTACTACAGCGATGTTCAAGGGTTGAATCAAGGGTTCAATCCAGATATCCTAACTGTTCTAACTTACGCCGGATAGATGCTTCTTCCTGCTGCGAATAAGGCGCTTCGTCGGGATTCTGCCGAGCAACGCTGGCAGCATCCTGAGACTCAGAAAAGAGCGATTTACCATCCATCCAAGCGGCTTTTGGCAGATTCAGGTAATCCAATACTGTGGGGGCAATATCTTCAAGCGTTGGGTGCGGAATATCTAAATCTGCAGCGATATTCGTGCCATATAACATCAAAGTTCCATATTGGCGGTGTGAGCCGTTCATGGTGCCCCCCTTGTAACCGATATACTCTTCCGGGTCCAAGCGCCGCCAGGGCGCAATTCCATGCGGCGATAGAGTCCGACCCAGGGCAAAATTATATCCTTCAGGACGATTCAGCTCTAAAATCAGATCGGGAGCAAAATTAATTTCGGGACCGTCGTAGAGCTCTGCGCGGGTATGCACTGCATTGATAACCGGCTGATTATCGGCAGGATCTCGCCACGATAACAGGGCTTCTTTCAGGATTTTTGCCGCTTTTGGCACATCTTCAGGAGCGATACATCCAAACGGATCTCTGCCGCGCACATTCAACCAGATCGAGGAGAAATAGTTCAGTTCTTCACTGAATGCCACGGTCTCAGCCCAATCTATGCCACCGAAACGCTGCATGGATTCAATGTTGGAAGCAATCTTTCCATCAGCCAGACGAAACACCTGCTGCTGCCAGCGATACGGCAGCCATGTCATGCCGAGCTTTTTCAGAGGCGCCATCGACCGAGACAAAACGCTGCCGGAATTGAACTTCAGAAAACCTGCCTGCTCAAGGAAACGATTGAGATAGAGCATGCGGTCAGAGGTTCCCCCCATGCCGTGATCGCTGACGACCAGAGTTAATTCTGGCTGACCCTTGGCGATTAACTCACCGACCAGTTTGTCGGCAGCTTGATACACGCCCTGAATGGCGTCACCGACTTCAGCGGAATCTGCTTTAACATGACGCGGGGAACAAGCGTCACAGAAAGACCAGAAGTGATGCCCGACTGTGTCAGTTTCACCAACATGAACAGCCAGCAGTTCCGGGGCATATTCATCGATCAGCAATTCTGCGGTTTCTATCTTTCTGGTAATTCCCTCGAACAGTTGCTTTAAGACCTGTCCGTGCCAGCCGGCAGTAATTTTCGATTCATTAAAATCTCCGAAAGAGTACCCGCCTAATCGCTCCTGCAGAAGGTCACTCAGTTCGGGTGGGTATAAATAGGTTCGGTCTGCTTTCGAGGGCAGCGGTGTGTCAAAGCCGGAAATCGTGAATCCGTTCAATGGTTCGGGTGGGTAGGTGGTCGGAATACCGATGCTGCCAACCCGTACACCGGCATCGGAGAGCTGCTTTAAAAACGTAGGATAACGCCTGCGTGTGGCATTCAAAAAGCGCACTCCCATCTTACCGGGAATGCGTTCGGTAAAATCGAAAATACCGTGTTTTCCCGGATTTGCGCCAGTCAGGAAAGTAGACCAGGCCGGAAAGGTCATCGGCGGCGTGGTGGATCGCAGGGGACGCATCACACCTGCAGAAGCCAGCCGGTTCAGGTTGGGTAAGTCCCGCCGCCACTTTGCAAAAAGATCAGGATCAAATCCATCCAAGCCTAAGATCAATACTTTAAGCTTTGCAGAACTCATTGTGTATAGCCTAATGCTCGTAAACGTTCTTGAGTCGCCTGATCCATTTCCTGGGTTGAACCCTGTTCAGCAGTTGACATGAGATCCTGGTATTTAGCCCGCAACAAGAGTTTAAGTTCTTCCACTTTGTCTGTTTCTGCATTCACCAGGTTATTCTTTTCCCAAGGATCATCGGGCACATAGAAGAGTTGTTCCGGTGGACGACCGCGCGGATTATCAGGGTTCGTCTGAATGTACTTCCAAGGTCCGATCCGCAATATCTGCACCACATTGCCTTCATGATCCGCTTCAGAAAAGACTTCGGGGATGAAATCTTCCGAGGGAGGCGGCCCGAAGAGATCCCGTCCTCTCATCTTGGCTGGAATATCCAGGTCAGTCAAACCTAACAGAGTCGGCACCACGTCGATACTCATCGTCAGGCTTTCGCTTATCAACTCGGCATCCAGACTGTTCTGCTTCTTGATTAGCAGAGGCACGCGCACCTGTTCTTCATGCAGAGTCGCTCCGTGCCACCAGCCGCCATGTTCATAAAATTCTTCTCCATGATCGCTGGTGAAGACGATGACGGTCTTATCGTACAATCCTTCGGACTTCAGTCGTTTTACCAGTTCACCGATCCACTGATCAAGATATTCGATCTCCTGCCGGTAGAAATCCTCGAACGGTTCCACGAATTTTGGATCAGGGTTGGGCATGGAGGCACGCGCGTACCCTTTCCCGGAATAGGGATGTTCAAAGAAGGGATCGTGCGGATCCATATAATGCAGGAAAAAGAAGAAGGATTTATCTTTATTCCGATCAAAGAAATCGTTGACATAGCCGTTTACTGTTTCGCCGCTGCGATAAAAATGATAGACGACCTTATTGTCAGATATTTTCATCCATGCCAGTCTCATCACGCCGTAGATCACCAGGCGTGACGCTGCTTCGTTGGCTCCAAAGAGAAATTTGGGAGGCAGGTAGGTGTATTCATGAAACCCCTGCTGGAAATTATAGACCGGAGCCAGGTTGATATTGGTAACGATACCTCCGCAATAGTACCCCGCATCAGCGAAGATTTCAGCTGCGGTGGTGACACTGGGTGGTAACGCATCGGTTTTGTGGATGGCGCGATGTTCAGTGGGATAACGTGACGTCAACAAGGCGGCGGTGGATGGCTTGGTATGAGTTGCCTGCGCATACATCGTCTTAAAAAGTACGGCATCTCTGGCTAACGCATCGATATTGGGTGTCGCCGCGCCTTTATCCTGACCCAGGCAGCCCAAATGGTCGGGACGCAAGGTGTCCACCATGATCAGTAATACCGATGGCTTTTCTGCTATTTCGGCCTGTTGGTCCGGTGAAAAGTGAGTTTTCACCATCTCTGTATCATCTGCCAAAAACACATTTAAAACCAGCCCGATGACGATGACAACGACTGTAGTCACAGTAAACCCTGCCGGATTGGTGAAGAAGCCAAGCGCTCCTTTTAATGATTTTGCTAAAAGCAATCGCAGTACGAAGAAAATAACCAGGGCAGCGACGCCTAAAATTGCAATCGTCAACAGGCCGGTTGGTTCAACGTAACGCACGCGTTCAGCATGGAAATCCCGGAAAGCCCTGAAAAAGAAGATCAGGAAAAGAATGAAGGCAAAGGTTGCAGCATAGATGAAGGCGCCCAATTCCCGTTTACTGTTCTTTTTCTCTGAGTGCATCGGTATTATTCGGAGGGTGACGTTCAGCATCTTGCCCAGGGCGCCCCCCAGCAGACCGTAAGCTAACACTGCAAATAGAAATCCTGATAGATTCGCTGGTTTGCTTCCGAAGCCTGAAATAATCAGCACCTCGATGATACCGGCATCCATACCGGCTAAAGCGCCTGCGTAGAAGGTGTGAAATTGTGAATGGATAAAGCCTTTAATGCGATCGTTACTCATGATTGTTCCCATTTCCCCATTATCATAAAGCCCTCAGGGGCCTTTTTGTCTTTTTTGCCGTCCTGTTTTCAACCAGATTAGATCTGTGACGTTCCCGCTTAGTGATCGGATAGGGATGATCCTTGTAGAAAACATGCGGCAAGAGGCGGCGCATACTTCTGCGCACCTGTCCCATGCGCAGAATGTGATGAATGTATAGCGAGCGTAGAGTGCTCAAGGGCTGCGTCTTAATCTCGACCTCGCCCCTGCGCAGAGCAGACGATATCGATTCCCAGGTTGGCGCAGCTTTGACAAGGGTATAAACTTCGCCCAGATAGCCTAAATCATGACAATCCGAATTCGCAATCAGCGTTTTGCCAGTCTCTGCAGCGAATTGTTTCGCTTTCAGGTTCGGATTGAACCCGCGCGTGTAGAAATGATGCCATTCGACGCCGTCGAACAGATCTGCATGCTTGTAAGTATCGTCATTCAGGCAGATCGAGGCGAACGAAAACGGATGCGGCGCGACAATGAACGAATCGTGCGACGCCTTATAAGTCTTCAGATCGTCGAAGGTTCTGATCCTGTTCGCATCTTCATCAGCATTGAGGATGAGGACGTGCTTGTTATCGATACTCGCTTCCACGCCCGGGATTAAGAGCATGCCCTTCTCTTCGGCGTAGCGACGCCAATCTTCGCTGAATGTCAGGGTGATGTGATTGGAAATCGTCATCACCTGAAAGCCAAGTTCGGCGTAACGATCAATCAGATCGTGGGCGGTGTAGAAAAGGATGTCACAGACATCTTCACCGCAATGCGCATGAAAGTCAGCTTTTAACCAATCCATCAAATCTCTACACTCTACTTAGGCATCAATTTAGCTGGATTGCTTCATCTCTTCTATCTGTTTTTTGTAATCGGTACGGCGGGTGAGGAAGATGATCGCACCGAACACATTCACCGATACCGACACAAAGTACACCATCGTGGCAGATAACATCATGGCGCTGCGGGCCGCTGAGGTCGTTCCCGCGAATACGCCTAAGGTATCCAACAATCCCATAAAAGCACCTTCACGCAGACCAATTCCCGCGATTGACAGAGGAATCATCGTGGCAATCTGAGTCAGTGGTCCGACCTTTATAATGTCACCTAAAGCCAGTCCAGCCCCCATCGCCAGCGAATTCATGTAGTAGGTCAAGAACCAGAACAGGTAGACCACCAGACCCAGCAGCACCGCGCTCAGCAATGCGCCTTTCTTCTTGCTGTAGATGGTGAAGGCGTCTACCATGCGATTCAGAGGCTTCTCTATCTTCCCCTTCAGGGGGAAATTCATTCTCAGGAATACGCGGAAGAAATTCGGGCTGAAAAGCAGAATCAATGCCAGAATCAGCAGGATGCCGAAAAACATACCGAAAACGTAAAGGAACTTAACATCTATTGCGCCCACGAAGAAGGGCAGCGTTACCAGCACCCAGAGACTCAAGCTGAAGAACGTCCCAATCATTTTCTCGATTAAGACCACAGAGACCGAGGCTTCCGTCTGACCCGTATATCTGGCGATGTCATAAGCTTTGTACGCCTCCAAGCCGACGCCCGTTGGGGTAAAGGTGCCGAGAAACCTTCCCACCAGAAAAGTCTTAACGATATGCGGAAACGGGACGACCAGATTTTGTCCCTTTAAGAGGACGTTCCAGCGCATGATGGAAAACAGAATGGCTCCGACCTGCATCAGGAAAGCCATGCCAAACCAGCCGGGCTGATGTTTGAAGGAATTGAGGATATCATCCAGGCCGATCTGAAATTTCTTGAAAATCAGGTAAAGGATGGTGAAAGTGACCGCCAGCTTGACAACAGTGATCAGATGTTTTTTCATGGTGCAATGGTTTAGTTAGTTATCGCAGTAATGATGATTGCACTATATTATTGAAGCCGGGCTGATAAAACCCGGCAATTTGTATGATTCCCCGTGACTTTTTCAGCTTATTCCAGATACCCCAGGCTGCGCAGCTTATCAGCCAGTTCTGCGGTCTCTTCTGCGGAAAAGTCCTTGCGGTGGTTTTCCGGCAGGTCATCGACCTTAATCTTTTTAACCGGATTATCAGCCATGAAACCATCGACGTAAAGCTCTTCTAAGACGCGGCCATCCATATCTTCGGGAATGGCTTGACCTGTCAAGTGCAGGATGGTCGGGGCGACGTCGGGCATCTCTGCGGGTTTCATCTCATAGCCCTGCTTGAACATCGGTCCGGCGGCGTAAAAAATCCCTTCCACCCGGTGGAAGCCGTTGGGTGTTTTATCGCTGGGCTGCAGGATCTCTTTCTGGCCGATCAACTGGCGTCCCAGACAGCCGAAATTCCTGGCTTTGAAGACCACGTCAGGCGCATACTGCGCTTGATCACCATGATAGATCTCTTCCCGGAAATAAACCTGATCGACGACTTTCTCGCCGGTGGCAGGATCTTTTATTTCGTAGAGGCTGGATTTGATCTCTTCCCGCAGCTTGTCATATTCAGCGCCCGGTTCGACAATTCCTGCGCCATCGCGTTTGACATTGATGAAAATGCCCTGCGAAGGAATAGAGGCGAAGAACGCTTTAGTATTGCTGTAATCCAAAGCGGCTTCCAGATCGCTTTTGAAGGTAGATCTTCCTTTACGGATTTTACCGCGCACAGCTGATTGCAGTTTTTTCGGCACCAGCGCTTTGACGAAGGCCGAATCATTCAGATTCATCAGGGTCATAAACATCTGACGTTTGCGGTAGACGTCCGGATTGACCTTGAGCCATCCTTTTTGCATCAGCCAGGTATTGACGTTAAACCACTGCCGCGTAGCTCCGAACCCATGATCTGACATGATAACCAAGGGTGTATCGCCGATCTTCTTGCGTAACTGCCCCAGCATTTCATCGACCATCTGATAGGATTTGATGATACGCGGGCGAATCCGTTTAGCCATTTTCGAGTCGTAGAGCGGCCATTCAGGATCCAGGAATTTCCAGAAGAGATGCTGGATTCTATCCCAGTTAACGTAGACGATCATGAAGAAGTGCCAGGGTTTGTTCTCCAGCAGATAAAACATCGCTGCGGCGCGCTTCTGGAAAGAGTGTTCCACGTCCGCCAGGAAAGCGTTGGCGTCTTCCCAGATCTCGACGTCATACTTAGGGATATCGATATTGACGACGTAGTCACCGACCGCCTTGATGACTTCATCCTTCACGTCAGCGGGATATGCCCAGTCTGAATCATTGGCGGGAGTCATCATCCCGGAGATCATGTATCCATCGATGGTATCGTCAGGCGGGAAGGTGATGGGGACATTGATTACCGCTGATTTGCGTCCATTGGCGGCAAAGATATGCCAGAGCTTCCGCCCCTGCATGGAGCTTAAGTTCACGAGGGGACGATCAGCATATTTCAGCGGCGATTCACGGAAATCGAAAATGCCGTGTTTTCCCGGATTCTTTCCGGTCAAACAGGCAGACCAGGCTGGAGGAGTTGTCGGAGGTATACAGGAATTCAGCACACCCCAGGATGATTCTTCAAAGAGGCGGGCAAAGTTCGGCAGTGTGCCGTCTTCCGCCCACGGTTTAATCAATCTAAAGGTAGCTCCATCGAGCCCCAGTAGAACGACGCGCTCGGACGGCTTTATGGTTGTATTCGACATAAGCGGTAAAACTGTTTAAGTCTAACTATTCAAGGAATGAAGATCCTTCCATCTCGGGAAGTTTGGCGACATCGAAGAAATCCAATACCGTCGTTGCGATATCGATGATAGCGGGATTTTCCATGGTCAACGGTTTGCTGGTAAAGAGAATCCCCGCCGTCTCTTCCATAGCAGACGCGGAGTGATCACCCGACCAGTTTTTCATATTGGTAACGATCAGATGCGCTGGAATCGCCCCCAGCATGGTTTCTCCTGCGGTGCGGTATCCTTCAGCGAAACCTAACTGGAGATCCGGCGCCTTCGATTTGAAGGGACCGCTGTATACGTCCTTGGCTTTGTAAACCGCTCTGAGCACCTGGTTACCCGTCATGGGATCACGCACTTCCAGAAGTCCGGTAACGATTTCATCCAACAATTGATCATATTCTTCGCCGGGCCGGACGATTCCTTTTTGTTCACGACCCATCAGATTGATGTAGATCTGTCCGGTTCCCAGAGAGTACGCTTTAGACTTCTTCCAATCGACTTTCGGGAAGAAATCGCCTTTGGGATACAGCTCTTCCGGAATGTCTTGTCCGGGGAGTAATTTTTCCAGACCGGCAAAAACCAGATAGCCATTCTGAGCCAGCCAGGTATTGGTGTTAAATCCCCTTCTGAAGCTGTGGAAACCGTGATCGGACATTACTATCAATGTGGTGTTTTCGTCCAAATAGTTATCCATCACTTCACCAACGAAGCGATCCATGTGTCGATAGGTCCATTCAACGGCGCTGCCGACAGAATTAGCTTTGACAGGATCATACATGGGGTGTTCGGTATCTAAATACCGGTAGAACATGTGCGCGGCACGGTCTGTGTCAGTGAAAACACCGATAAACAGATCCCAGTCGCGCCTTTCCAGCTCCGCATAAAAAATGCGATCGCGCTCTGCTGTGATCTGCTTCATGTCTTCGATCCATTGTTCGTCCGAGAGACGCTCTTCGTTTAAGGCAGAGGTATCATATACCCAGCCGACGGTTTTAAAGTAGCCAACTTTCTGGAAGAGCTCTTTGGCGAAATTTTCGGGGAATGAGATCTGCAGGTATGGATCGGAGGGATCCAGACAAAGTGGCGAGATATACAGCCTGAAATCTGGGCCTGAGGTAAACAGGAACATGCGGCAAATGCCCTTTACCTTCAGAAATGGAGTGATACTGAAACTGAACGGAATCCACTCACTCCAGGTTCCGGGTTTAACCACTGTGCTGTAATCGTTCACCCGTACTTCGACGGTTTGATCTTCTTTGATACTGAAGTTGATCGGCACCTTGATCCGCTCGCCTTTAGTGGGATGGGAAATGGTCTCCAGAAAAGAGGCGATTTCACCCTGAATGGCATTGACCTTGACCAGCTTACCCCCGCTGACAGGATCAGACAACTCTTCTCGGGTCAGGTCGGTGGCCATGTATGTAAAGGTGGAGTTGGTCTCTTTCAGATCGGGAACGCCCAACCCAGACAGCATCCGCCCGGGCGTGACGTCTTCAGGTGGAAAGCTGTACGGAATGGTCAACAGACTCGCGCGTATTCCTGCATCTGCAGCGACTTTCCAGAAGGAGGTGCCGCCGCGTGTCGGCAGCCCTTCGGCCTGCGAAACAGGCAGCAGGTTCAACAACAGCTCGGGACGCTTCAAATCCATCGTGGCAACGTCCGGCATGTAATTTTCCGGGTGACGTTTGACGAAATCATAGATACCGTGACCTCCCGGATTTGTGCCAGTTGCAAAGGAAGACCAGGCCACGGGCGACTGAGGCGGAATCGTCGATTGCAGTTCGGAATAAGCGCCCATCTGCTTTAGCCTCTGCAAATTGGGAAGTTTCCCCTCCTCCATCCATTTATTCATCCAGCCGGGATCGACGCCGTCAAATCCCAGAACAATCAGTTTTTCTCCATACGGCTTATAGGAGCCTCCTCCCTGACAGGAAATCAGGAAAAAAACGCTAAGCAGCGTAATGCTCAGGATCACTCTCATACGTCGAGATGAGGAGTTCATCAACAAATCTCCAAGTTATCTTTCGCGGGTAATGATAATGTACATAGTTGCGCTTGAAACCAAAATACTTAAGATCTGTGCAACTTCGATCCAGGTTCCCACAAAAAACCCGGACTTGCGGTCCAGCACGATGGTATCGTCGGGTTTCAATGTGATGTTCATTTCCTGCTTGTTCTCTTCGAAAATTTCTTTCAAGTTTACAATGCGATGCGTTGAATCTTCGGCTACAGAATAAATGTAGCATTCTTCCAGGTCCGCATTATTTGTCATCCCGCCAGCCAGCGCGATATAATCTGTCAACCGGAGATCCTCCTGATATTCCAAAGCTCCCGGCTGACTTACCTCACCCATCACGTAAACTTTATAGGATGCCTGGGAATTAATGGAGACAACCACAACCGGCGTTTGCAAGTAGTCTAAAAACTTGGTTTTCAAAATATCCTGCAGACCAGACGTCGTTAATCCCTGCACATAGAGGTTCCCAACTAATGGATAGGAGATGGTTCCATCCGGCAGTACGGCAACCTGTAAGGATAAATCCGGATTTTCATGCACATAAACATCCAGAAGATCCCCAGCTTTTATACGGTAGGTCGGATCCTCCTCCGCTGATGCCGGTTGCAAAACGCAAAGAAGAACGAGCAGAATGGAAAACATCCAGGTGGATGATTTCATGGCACTTTCCTTTTCTTTAAGGTTCATTTATGAGGCGGGTACAGGCAGCATCGCCATGCTATCCGGTCATGCATTTGTGCCGGAAGGCATCGTATCCTTGATGTCTTGATCCATCGACTCTTCATTGAAGAGCTTACGTTCGAGTTCGGTGTTAACCAATTTCCCCCGATAAACCGGACTGGCACCGAAGAGGATTGTCGGGATGGTGCGCAGCAGGATGATGATATCCAGCAGGATGGACCTGTTCTTTATATAATAGAAATCGTACTCCAGATTCTGGTGTAAAAACAGATCGCGCCGGCCAAGGATCTGCCATAAACCGGTGATGCCCGGTTTCACTTCCAACCGATGCTTCTGCCAGCTCTTATAGGTTGTCACGATGTGCGGTCGTTCTGGCCGCGGTCCCACCAGAGACATCTCGCCTCTGATAATATTGAGAAGCTGCGGCCACTCATCCAATCTGGTGCGACGCAAAAAACGGCCAACTCTGGTCACTCGTGGATCGGAGTAAGTTCTGGGTTCCGGCGCGTCTACAGGGATATCCTGATATAAAGTGCGGAAGCGGAAGATAGCAAATTTCTTCCCTTTTTGACCTACGCGCTTGCTTTTGACGATAACCGACCCGTGACTCTCTAACTTTATCAATATACCAACAAGCATCCAAAAAGGCAACGAAATAACGAGGAATAATGTTCCTAAGCTATAATCTAAAATGACTTTAAGGAAATCATGCAGACGATGGAAACGGCGTTTGTGAATTTCAATCATGGGAATATCGCCGATACCGTCGATGACCGTCTGTGAGGTGACGATATCATAAAGATCAGAGATCATTCTGACGCCGACGTCCATGGTTTCCAAACTTACCACGAGGTCCAGCACCTTTTCCCGTGATAACGAAGGTCGTGCCAAAATTACTTCGTCGACCTGATGTTCTTCGATAATTCTGGGGATATCTTTTACCGCGCCCAGGATTTCTTTCCCCAGATAGCGCTTCCCATGACCTGCTTCTGCGATGAAACCGACGACATAATAACCTAAAGTGGGAAAGTTATGGATCTTTTCTAAGAGGATCTGCGCGGTTTCCCCTGCGCCTACAATCAGAACTCTGGTGGCGTTGACACCTTTGGCCAGCAGCCGTTCGTGAATCGTGTTCAACAGAAAACGCGACGTTCCCGCAAAAAAGATTGCTGTGATAAATACGATGGCCAACAGTGAACGGGAATAATCAACCTTCAAAAGAAACATCCCGGCCATAACCATCAAAGCTACCACCGCGAACGCTCTGAAATAATGCAGCAACTGCGTCAGTTTGGATTGACAAATCTTAGTGCGGTAAAGTCCCATCTGTTTAAAGATCAAGACGACAATAATGGGGAACACAATCAGAAGCGTGTAGAAATACTCCTTTGGTTTGTCGAATACAATGTATGTATCTAATATTTTTGACCTTATAATAAACCCAATGATCAATGACATGGCGGCAAAGAGAGCATCGGATATCGCCAGAACGATGGGGAAAATGGTGTCCCGTTCACTTCCAGTGATGATCCCTAGCATGATACCGGCGCCAAAGATAATCGACTTCGGAAAGAGTACCAAAGGCGACAATAACGACATCATGCGGTCAAAGCGAAAGGTACGTGAAATAAAGGGGAGGCAACTGACCAGGAACAACACCAATCCTGCGGCGACACCGATCAATCCGGGCAGTAATCCGAAGATAAACAGCAGAGGCGAGATTAAAAGCAGCCATGAGGTAACAATCTGCAGTTTCAGGCTCTGAGGGGTATAAGTATCTTTTAATATTTTACTGGGAAATTTCTTATAAACCAGTGTACGCCAGAAAGCGCGTGAATATTTAATGCTGATGAATTTCTTCCAGGTGGTCGGATGACGATGATAAACGACGGCATCCTCAGCGAACACCATTTTATAGCCGCGTGATGCTATTTGATAGGATAGTTCGACGTCCTCGTTGTTCGCCAGTGGAAAGTGTGCATTAAAACCACCCACCTCCTCAAAGACCGAACGGCGAAACGCAGCCGCAAAAGAGGGTACCAAATCGATACTGTCAAATTTCTTGAGAATGCTGAAGCGTTCTTCAAATTCAAGCTGCACGAACCTCGCGGCGAACTCTTTTTGTTTGGTCAGATAACGTCCCATAACTCCGGCGACGCGGGGATCTTCCAATGGCTTAACCATTTTTTCGATCCAGTTCTCTTCCGGGACGCAGTCGGAATCGGTAAAAACGACGATGTCACCCCGGGCAATGCGCACACCTAAGTTTCTTGCGGCAGCGGGGCCTTCTTTGTTCTGACGACGATACCTGACGCCGAATTCGCGCGCGACCGCACCGGTACCGTCGGTGGAGGAGTCATCAACGACGATGATTTCGTAAAGGTTGCGGGGAACGCTCTGATGCTGCAGAGCCCGCAAGGTGTATGGGAGTGTCTTTTCGGCGTTATAAGCCGGAATAATGACGGAAATCATGATGCCCAAAGATCAGAAAGATCGAACATAGTGTGTCCTAAGCTGACACTTTCATTTGAGGTTTGCGATCAACGGCCTGGACGTGCCGCTGAACCTCAATCGCTTTCTGCAGAAAATCCAATCTGGTACGATAGTCCTCAGCGCTGACTCTGCCAAACAGTTTTGCAAGATTCAGTTTCATCAGGCGAGTGTATAATAGTGTCGTCAAGAAGGCGCGATGCCAGAACAGTTCGGATTCACCCATATTTTTGCTAATGAACTGGTGCTGGGCTTTATACACTTCAATATTCAGATTTGCCCCCCAGATTTTGCCCACGGTAGCGGAGCCAAAATGTGTGATTACAGAATCGTGCACGAAGACAACTTTCCAATTATGTTTCCAGGCCTGCCAACACCAATCACTGTCTTCGTGAAAGATAAAATACTCCTCGTCTTTCAATCCAATATCATTCAGACATTCTCGCCTTATCATCAGGCTGGCGCCCAGAATCCAGTCAACCGGCCGGGTTGAATTGTGATCCCAATAGGCTAATGAGATCTGACCTGCCAGCTTCGGTGAAATTTTATACCAGGGCACGGCATGCTGTAAAATCAGGCGGCTGGTGCGCATGAAGTTGCGACAGGAAGATTGCAGAGTCCCATCACCATTTAAAAGTTTCGATCCTACGATACCGGCTTTGGGATCGCTATCTAAATAGTCTACTAAACGGTCAATAGCGCCTTCGTGCACGATCGTATCGGGATTCAGGCAGAAGATATATTCCCCCTGACATTCACGAATCGCCTGGTTGTTTGCTTCTGTGAAGCCAGCGTTCTGCTTATTGCAAATCAGATTCACCTGTGGAAATTGTTCTCTGATCGCATCAACCGATCCATCCTGCGAGTTGTTATCGACGATCCAGTATTCGAAAGGGGTTGATTTCTCGATCGTTTTATAGACTGTATCCAGCATGGGCAGTGTAAAATGCCGCTCATTAGTGTTCGCTGTGACGATGGAAAGTTTGTAGGGATACTTACCCACGTTTATTTCTTCCTCCAGGATGGGGGGAGATTTCTTTCAATCTCAATTTCACCGAATTCCTGCGATGATCTGGCGCCGTGCGTGTCGACCCACTTGGCAACGCGAACGATTCCCTCTTCTAACCCGACTTCCGGTTCATAGTCGAAAATTCTGGCAACCTTTGAATGATCGCTGAAGGCGTGCACAACTTCATTCCTGGAATCCAGATGTAGGATGTTTCTGTCAGCATGCATCGCCTTGGCGACGTATTCAGCCAATTTGTTGACAGAATATGGAATATCTGCTCCGACGTTGAAGATTTCATTCCTGGCGCCATCGAGTGCTGCAGAACGGGCAATGATAGGAGCGACGTCGTCGATATAGGAAAATGCACGCGTCTGTTCGCCGTCACCGAAGACTGTCATCGGCTTGCCCTGTAAAATCTGATTCATGAAGATACCGACGACATTACGGTATTTATCTCCGATATTCTGCTTCTCGCCGTATACATTATGCGGACGGAAGATGACATACTCCAAGCCAAACATTTCATGAGTTGCCTTCAGATCCATCTCGACGGCGTATTTGGCAATGCCGTAGGAATCCTCAGGCATTGGGGCCATATCTTCGGTCATGGGTAGCTGCCCTGCGCCATAAACGGCAATGGAGGAGGTGAAGATAAACCTCTTCGCATCGTAATTGACCGCAGCATTGATCAGATTGACAGAACCGATCAAATTATTCTGATAGTTGAAATTCTTGATGAAATGCGAGAGGCCTTCCGCAGCATAAGCCGCCAGGTGGAAGATATAATCGAAATGATATTGTTCAAAGAGAGAATTTATCAGGGGTCGATCCAGGATGGAGCCTTCAACGAAAACCGCGCCGTCAGGAACG
>JAHJDJ010000138.1 GCA_018812585.1 bacterium | reverse complement strand
GTTTCTTTGGTTTTGGGATTCATCCCTAAGAATTCCTGACGGCTTACGTCCGGGCAGACTTTCAGCAGTTCGGCTTCTAAGTATTTAAGACACTCCCGATGAGCATCGCTGCCGGGTGGACGTGGTCCTATTTCGCACTGAGCGATGAGATGTTGCCAGGCGCGCTCGGCGTCGAAATTTGCGCCCCATGCCGGGTTCAACCCGACCAGCAGGTTAAACAGACCAAGCCAGACTGTCAGTAATCTTATTTTCACTATGGGTGCTATCCCTTGATCTGAATTTGAACTGAAATACCGAATTCCTGAAAGTTGGAATCTCGGGTCTTACTCTTGTTGGTGCCGTATTCGAAATGCATGCCGCCTCGCACCGTTGACGAGAACTGGTAATCCAGCGACGGTTTGATCGACCAGGTGTCGCTGAAACTGGTTTCGATAAATTTGCCTTCCGATTCATTCTCCTGGCGATTCTTGGAATAATTGAAAGCCAGCGAGAAGGTCGTTTCATTCTTGAAGCGCTTGTTCTTGAACGGCCAGACGGGGATCGGGATTTTAAATCCGGTCTTCATCTGGTAGCTGGCGGATACCGTGGCGCCGCGCTGTGTACTTCGGGACTTCGAGGCGGTAGGGAAGATATTGACGTCGCCTGATTCAGTCCAGTTGTACCTCAAGCTCGATGACACGCCCCCTTTCCAGGTGATGTTGACGCCGAGCAGCGGGCTAAAATTCCGTGTGTATTGATTCTGTTTAACGTTGGAGCGCGTTTCTGTCCAACTGGTTTTCTTAGAACCAGTGTAAGAGTTTTCCAGCGACACCGTCTGCGCCAGGTTTTCAAAGAAGGGGGTCTTTTCTAATCCCGACAAAGTCGCTGACCAGTTGGGAATAGGCAGTTCCATCACCTTCACGGAATCTCCTCCGGTCTGGAAGAAATACATCCGGCTGTGAGAATACGACCCCGTTACGTTACTCGACTCAGATTTATTCCAATCATAGTTATACGACATGTTTATTTTGAAATTGCGCGAGAAGTCGATACCGGAACTGAACTTATACTGGTCGTTGCGGGTACGGCTGGAGAACCCGGTGTAATCACCTGCATTGGATATTCTGGAATAATCAGTGGGATCCAGACCGATCTGATACAACAGCCCCGCCTGACCACTGACTAAGGGATCCTGCCAGTTCTTCGACTGTGTATAGTCGATGCGCACGTCCTTCAAACGGCTGACAGTATAGCGCATGCCATACCAGAGATCCAGAATCGCGCTGCGACGCTTGGGCTTTTCGATTTCGATGAAGGCGCGTGTGGAATCTCCTTCTTCGCTTGTGCCAAGACTGTCAGGGGTTTCCCCTTCGCCGCCCGGCTCTTCTGCGCCGCCGCCTTTGTCGCCTCCAGTTTGAGGTTCTTGAGTGCCACTGCCGGGTTGTCCCTGACTATCACCTTGGGTAGCTGGACGAGTGGGCGGTTTGAAGATCTGGGTCAGCTTCAAATTACCGGATACGTTGATCGAGTTATTATTCGAAATGGTCTGGCCACTCTGGATATAACCCTGCCCCCAGGACCAGTGATAAGTCGTGTTATAGCGAAAATCGGTGTCCAGCCAGGAAATCAGCGACGGGTTATAGGTTGCCGTAATTGACTGGCTGACGTCCATGTCCTCATCCCAGCCCAAGTCGCCGGCGGCGATATTTGAAATATCTTTGGGATTATTCGGATCCATGCGCATATCAGCCTTGTGTGTCCTCTGCCAGTCGAAGCTCATGACTTCGAAGGGACGCCAACCGGTGGCAGCCGTTTTCGTCAGAAAGAGAGTTTGACTGAACTGTTCATTACCTGATCGGTAGTAGGTTTCGGATAGGGATTCCGTGCCGGACAGGGATGCGTCTATCTTGGTAATCAGAGGAAACAGCCGTATGTCAGAATATTTCTTCAGCACTGGGACATTGCTTAACCAGCCGAAAATCGGGACCGATGGACGTCCCAGTGTGAGCCTGTATCCGGTGTTGGCGCTGTGCGACCTTTGAGTTGACAATGAGGTAGTTGGAGTAGATGATTCACTGAAGGAGTAATCATACCCACCAGACAAGTTATCAATAGTATATTTTAAATAGGGACTGGCGCTGGGAGTGTTTTTTGAAACATTGACTCCACCCCCATAACTTTGACGATATGTTTTAACGGTATCCACCTGGGCAGGGTCAGTATCATCAACCAGAATATCACTATTGGAGAAATAGTAAGGGGTCTCTTCTGAGAACGAGTAGTTACCATTCACAGGTATGGACAGCCCCCATTCCGGTTCGAGGAATTTATCAACTTTCAAGGTTCCCGTGGCATTGCCCGAAATGGCATTCTTACGCGTTCCTGCGCGGGTATTGACATTATGGAAATCGCCGTCCGAAACCTCCATACCGAAGTTCAGGGTTGCCAGATCTGCCAAGGTCAAATCAGCATTGGCTCGAGCTTTTCGGCCTACGTCTTTCTTGACTTCACTGACGCGCAGCTCATCGAACCAGATTTCCAGCGCTTCGTTTTCAGCGGCATCGAAGCCGTAGGTCATCATCCCTAAGGTAAACTGCT
The DNA here is from genome assembly GCA_018812585.1 of bacterium. Lineage (GTDB taxonomy): Bacteria > Electryoneota > B3-LCP > B3-LCP > B3-LCP > JAHJDJ01. Next base: position 7,228 of record JAHJDJ010000138.1, on the reverse strand, counting down.
TGATCTGGGACAGCGATGGATTACCCATTACGCTGATCGTATCGTTGTCCGAATAGACCATGGTATCCGGCAGGTCAATCCGTTTCAGTGATGGCAGCGTTTCAAGATCGATTTCAATGTTGTTGCGCGAATCCCAGTTAGGCCAGACTCGCTGCTTGTATTCGTAATAATTACGAGTTGTATCCGATCCGAAGCGGAAGAACATCCAGACCTGCTTATCGTCCTGGCTGAAGACGACTTCATTACTGTCGCTGTTGGAGCCGCCGCCGTGGACAAACATCTTCAACTTGCGGTATTCTAAGAAATCCAGTGGTTGGTAAAGCTGTCGCACTGCAAGACCAGATGTGCTGTCGGCGAGATCGATAATCCGCATCACCAGCGATTGTTCCTGGCTGATAATATCTGTCACCGGATCGCGTTCACCCTGGACGCCCGGAGGTCCTTCGTAATTGGGATCATCATAGGTGTTGATGGTTGCCACTGAAATCGGTTCGTAGGTCAAGCCGGTTAAGGGATCGTACTGCGCGACCGCTTCCCATTCATTCCCGACGATCTCCAAGGTCGCGATCGCCACTTCAATCGTATCGGTATCAGAAAACCCGTCCATCCAGACACGTACGTACTGAATTTGTTGCAGGCTGGGAGTTCCGAAGGTTTCACCCGACTCCAGCGGGATGCGGTACATCTTCCAACCCTTATCATTGGGCTCAGTGACCAACCATTGAGGCGTGGGGTACCATTGACCGCCCGGCCCCACGGGAAAGCTGACTCCCGGATTTGTTTCCGAAAGATCCAGGGTATAGCGGAAGAAGTTTTTCTGCACATCCAGGAAATTGTCGTTGTCCAGGTCTTCTGTATCGGGATAGCGGCCGCCTTCGTCTTCGTAGTTCCCTTCGGTGCCGTTGATGCGCCAGACGTTATAGGGGTTGGAAGGATCGAAATACCAGTCATCCATGGATGCAGGTTCATTTGCGTCGCGAGTACTATCATTGTCGAGTTCCCACCAGTCGCTGGGATCGTTGCCGTTGCGGCCGTCCAGACCAATGTCTTCTTCAGGAGACGCAAAGCCGTCGCCGTAGGGGATGTCCTGACCCAGAGGTTGATCTTCGGTATCCAGCACACCATTGGCAATGACGTCTTCACTGATCTGCCCCAGATCGATGTGCAGTTTTCCCGGAGTATTAAAACGGTTGGTACCCAATTCGCGTACCCGCAGCATGATCTCGATATATTTCGAGTTTTCCTGGTTCTGGTAACCCGCAGAAAGCGCCCGCTGAATGCCGCCCCAGGAGGTCGTCAAAGAATCGGCCTTTAACGGACCTTCCAGACTATCCGGCATGGCGGGGGAGAAATAGCAGGTCAACACGTGAGTCTGCTGCGCCACGTTCGCATTGGTGGGTCGGTTCGGCCAGATGTCTTTGATATCGATCTGGTCGTAAGGGTTAAACCAGACAAACAGACCCTGGGGTTTATTTTCTCCGGCAAAGCTTGGGTAGGACGCCTGCCGCCACTGGCGGCGCATGATGCCCAAAGGGCTGGTCTTGCGAATCGATTCGAAATCGTCGACGTAAGCGACGCCGTTCGGATCGCCGGTCGCGCTGTTGTTCAGCGAGTTAGGATTGGGGTGGACCTGGGCGTATTCCAATTCCAGCTTTAACTGCGAAGCGACGTCGGTTTCCACCAGGGGGAGAAAATCGATCGCGCGGGTCAGGAACTTCGGCTTAAAGGTCATGCTGGTGTTGACGTCCCAGAGGAAATTGCGCAGCGGTTCGTTGCCGATACGCACGCGATCCTGCAGCGGTTTTTCGTTCAGATAAAGCGCGGTAAATCCGATGAAGGACTGATCCCAGAGAGCATATTCGGCGCGCACACCCAACAGCGTTTTCTTATCCAGTTGGAAGAGTTCGCCCGATTCATAGACAATTTCAAGGTTCGCTGAGGGTGACAGCGCCGCCTGGTTTAGGATCGTCAGCGTTCCCGAATAGTAATCGATGACATAATCGCTGCCGCGGTTTAGGCGCCGGCCGCTGAGGTAGACCTCTTCTGAACCTTCCAGCACATTGAAGCCTAACTGATAGACGGCTTGAACGCTCTTGAATTCCGCCTTAATACTGAAATTCGTCCCCAATAACTGAGTTGAATCATAAATTGATGGATAGCTGAGCGAATCAGGGTACAGGGCAGGATTACCCCAGTAAGGCGCATATTCACCGAAAATCCGGTAACCCTGATCCGGATCGAAGGGTCTCAGATCCGGGAAGATGATTTCACCATAGCTGTAATTGATCAATGCCGGATTGGCATCGATTTTACCATCAGGATTGTTCTGGCCGGATTCATTCTTGGTATCCAGACCGAACAGTGTCAGGAAGGTCTCCTGCTGCCCATCGAATTCAATGGTTTCCTGCTCGTTGGTTCCCGATGGGCTGTAAACGATGCGCGCGGTAAATCCTTCGGGTTCGACGTTACCACCCTGCAAGCTGTAGACGTTGCGCCATTCCAGATCATAGGTCTGATCTGAGGGGTGAGGATTTTCGGGGCGCAGCAGTTTCAGCACCAGTGTGTCGCCTGTTTGGGCTGATAAGCTACCGTAAGTTGTGCCGTCGTTGGTCGCGTACATCACCGCCAGCACGTCATTCGGATTGGTCAGCGGCGTGCTTAACCGGATATAACCCAACTGCGTATCGATTGTATACTGTCCGGCGTTCAAAGGAACGTAGTTTCCCGGCTGAAACATCTTGTTGTCGATTTCACCCAGAGCTTCCAGGCTGTCGACGGCAGATTTATTATAGAATCCTTCAGGATCGGTCTCATCCCAGAGCGAGTCGTACACCGCATAAGCATAAACCATATCGGCAGGCAGGACGCCGCTGCCCAGCGTGTACTTCTTATAGACGTAAAAATCGCTGGCAAAAATCAGAGGACTGCCGGCTGGCGCAGTGTGCGTCATGGACGCGTCGTAATTCGTGAAGTTATTACGGTAATCGTAGCCTAAGAAGAAGTAGCGTCCTTTGGCAGGCTGATTGATCGGAATCGTCACTTCGGCTTCCTGAGCGCCTCCCGTGACAGAAAGCTTATTTTTTTCGCCCTTCTCTAAGCTGGCGATGGTTGTCAAGGTCAGCGCGCCCACTTTAAAATCGGCTTTAATTCCGAAGAGACCCTTATTCTGACCGGAAAAGGTCGCTAATTTGGTGCCGGGCAGTTGCAGGCTGATGTTACCGGCTTCGATCTTCTGGATGATCTCATCTTCGTATCCTGTGTAAGTCAACTTCAGTGAGTTCTCGAACTCGAACATGCGTTCGCTGTTCTGATCGACTTCGACCGAGACTTTATCGCCGATTTCACCCTTAATTTTAAACTGCTGCGTCTGATCGATTTGGAAGCTGTAATCGGTCTCCTGCCCCTGCATTGTGGCCACCTGGCTGTCATCCTCGCGCCGAAATCCTCCATTGATATTGATCGAACCGGAAATACGAAGACGGACGCGGTCACCACCGAAAATCTTGTTGAATGTCTTGGATTTTATTTTGAAGGGAATCTCAATGGTCAACGCTTCGCCGCCGCCTTTTGTCTCTGCTTCGCGCAGCGCGTCCAGCGAAGCCTGCCGGAACTGCTTGATGACGTCAGTGCGCATGCGGTAATTGATGTATTGCTCGCGTGAGAACACAATAGGCTGTACCCAGTCTTTATCATAAAACAGAAAACGAAACTTGATGGTCTGAGCAACTGAATCGACTTCGACGACTTTTTTGAAATTGGTGATTTCGGTTTTCAGGAGGGCGACGGTAGTATCAGTATTCGCCAGCATATCCTGAGTGAAGGTAAACGGCCTTTCCCATTCACGTAAATCGAGTGCTTCTATGACTTTGAGGTTGAACTGAATAGAATGCGTGGTGGCAATTTCGCCATCGGCAGCAATCGTCATCGCTGAGAGGATCAGCAGAGAAAAGATGGCCATTGATAAGAACATTACTGCTCTTGCATAGCCTCCTCTGGCACAGCGCTGGGGGGGAAAGTCTTGAAATTGGGACGGGGTCATGAGGTATAAATTGGGCCAGTTATCAACACACGATCGCCGGTATTAAAAATTAAACGCCACAAACGGGAACAATTCTCCCTCTAAAAGAGTCGAATCCTCGGACGATTGAACTATTCAAATATGGATTTTGATCCGAGATTCTTGAATTTCTTATCGAGGAGTCTTGTATGAACACGAGAAGGGTAATTTACAGTTTCCTTACACTTACCTTCGCGCTGGTTTCGATAGTTGGCGCGGTGACGCCGAAAAAGAATCCTGACGCTATGCAGCAGGTTGAAGGAATGACGCCGATTGATGGCATCGACAGCGATACGCTCCTATTCTTCGACGACGGTGATCCCCAGTACTATTTCACGCTGCCGGACGTCTGGGATGATCACTACTTTAACGTCCGCTTCACAGCGCCGGATTCCTGTATACTGCTACGAGCCGATTTTTATTTTATCAATCTCGACACGACCGGCTTGGATCTGCCCGACATCAACGTCTACCTCTGGCCCAGTACCGGATTATATCCCGCTACGTCCGGAATCCCCCCGGACAGCGCCAACGCGGCCCTTTTGGTGCCCGGCGAACTGATTTTAGAACACCCGGAAGCGACTTCGGTGGAATTTAATACTGTCGATTCACTGCGGTCGTTCAGCGCCGGGGAAAAATTTCATATCGGCTGGGATCCGGCTGAAGAAGCGCCCCCGGATACGATTCTGGCAATGCTGACGGACGACGGCATCCCAGAAACCACTACCAGCGTCGAATACTGGGGCGGTGAAGTCAACGCCTGGGGAACCGTGGCCAACAACTGGAACCTGGGCGTCAACTTCATGATCCGCGCCTACGTGCAGTTGTTCGAGGACACCACCGCGGTGGTCGAATTAAGACCAGATGCCATCCCGCAGGAATTCGCCCTGAAAGGCCCCTATCCCAATCCCTTCAACCCGGAAACCACGCTGACGTTGGAATTGGAAAAAGCTCAAGACGTGCTTATGCAGGTCTTCGATCTGAATGGCCGCCTGGTGGAAACGCTGACAGACCGGTTTTTACCTGCCGGAGTGCATCAGGTTATGTGGCAGCCTGTCAACCTGGCTTCCGGAACCTACCTGGTGAAAACCTTCGCCAGCGATCAATTACAGGTCACCCGAGCAGTACTGATGAAATAGGATTTAGCTATTTGCGATCAGCAATTAGCTTAAAAACGCCCCGACGAATCGGGGCGTTTTAAACTGACTGCTGACTGCCAACAGCTATCTCCCCACACTGATGCCAATCGATTCGGCGACCATGACCATCTGTCCGTTGGGATCGACCAGCTTCTGATTGCCGACGGCTTCTTCCAGTGGAACCGGAATCACCTTGCCGCCGCGTAGCGCGACCATATGGCCAAATTCGCCGCGCACCACCATATTGACCGCTTCCACTCCTAATCGAGTCGCCAGCAGCCGGTCAAAGGTGCTCGGTTTGCCACCGCGTTGAATGTGGCCCAACACTGTCACGCGCGTTTCCATCTTCAGTTGTTTGGCAATCTCAAGGCCAACAGCATGACCGATCCCGCCAAACCTTGCTAACCCATGCGTCTCATCGGCAGTCTGCTGCACCACCTGGCCGCCACCTTCAGGGAACGCCCCTTCAGCCACCACGATGATGGAAAACTTGCGCCCTTTTTTGCGCCGGTCATCGATCCGCTTCATCACTGACGACCACTTAAACGGGATTTCTGGGATTAAGATCACGTCAGCTCCGCCGGCAATGCCGGATTCCAGCGCAATCCAGCCCGCGTCACGGCCCATCAGTTCCAGCACCATCGCCCGGTGATGCGATTCTGCAGTCGTGTGCAGCTTGTCCAACGCTTCGGTCGCCGTGGTGATCGCCGTATCGAATCCGAAGGTCACCTCCGTGGCTGAAAGATCGTTGTCGATGGTTTTCGGCACACCGATGACATTGGTTCCCCGCTTGAACAGCTCATTGGCAATCGTCAGGCTGCCATCGCCGCCGATGACGATCAAAGCGTCCACTCGCAGCTCTTTCAGCCGCTCGATCAGTATTTCAGATTTATCTTCCTTGATGACCGTGCCGTCAGGCTGTTCTACTGGATAATTGAACGGATCGCCGCGATTTGAGGTGCCCAATATGGTGCCTCCACGGTACAGCAATCCAGCGACTTCCGGCAAGTCCAGTTCCCAGGGATCCGAACCGTTAACCAGGCCGTCATAACCATCTGGGATGCCCAGGATATGGGCGCCATACTGTACCTTGGCAGTCTTCACCGCCGCTCTAATAACGGCATTCAAACCCGGTGCATCCCCTCCACCGGTCAAGATGGCGATGTTATGCAGCATACAAACTCCCTTATATCCCAATGACAGTTTATTCGTAAAATTCGCCTTTGCCCTGGCGCAAAATAACCGGCTCTTCCGAACTCAGATCCACGATCGTTGACCGGTCATCAGGACAGATTCCCCCATCGATCACGCACCCCAACTGCTTTCCAATCCGCTCTTCAATTTCATCAGCATCGTAGAACTGGCCAGTATCTGGCAGTTCCGCCGACGTCGTCAAGACCGGTTCGCCCAACTCCGCTACCAACGCCTGTACGATATTGTTATCGGGCAGTCGTAAACCGACTGTTCGCTGCTTCATCAACATCAGCTTGGGCACTTCGCGCGTCGCATTCAAAATGAAAGTGTACGGTCCCGGCAGATAGCGGCGCAGAATCTTGTAGTTCGGGTTGGATACTTTCGCGTAGAAGGCGATATCTTTAAGGTCTGCGCAGAGCAAGGCCATAGGATGACCCTTATCCACTCGCTTGATCTGATAAAGATGGTGCATCGCTTTTTTATCCGTCAAACGGCATCCCAGCGCGTAAACGGTATCCGTCGGCAACGCGATGACCTCTCCATCACGCAACAGGTCCACTGCTTTGCGGATCAATCTCAACTGCGGATTGTCTGAATTTACCCTGAATATCATAATCTACAACATATCGCAAGATTTTCACTAAGTATTAATAATAATCAAAAAACAGTTAAAAGGAAAGAGAATTTGCTGATTTTAACTGGCCGGTAGATCCGCTTCGGAAATCAATAAAATGATTGATTGTGAAAACACTTGACTTTCGGCGAGTTTATATGTACATTATGCAGTCCAATTTGCCGGGGTGGTGAAATTGGTAGACGCAGGGGACTCAAAATCCCC
>JAHJDJ010000137.1 GCA_018812585.1 bacterium | reverse complement strand
CATCTTATCGTCGAAATTCTGCCGGGGAAATATTTCGATGAGGCTACTTTGCCGGAAATATCAAAGCATGTGACTGATGTAATGGGTGATGGAGTTAAAATCGAGACTAAAGCAGTCGAGGCCATTCCTCAGCAGGCGGGCAAAATGCGGCGGGTGATTTCAGAAATACCGAAAGACAATAAATCATGAAATGGGCGATAAAAATATCTCTTACATGCGCGCTTCTACTGTGCCTTGCCGGGTGCCAGCGAGCGATATCGCCTCAGCAGGTCAGCATGCAGGAGTGGACGTCTGATTTCAGCGCCGGCAACGCGGAAAAAGTACATCTCAGGAACGACGGGACGGTGGTATTCTCTATCGAGAGTGAACCGGGCGGCCCGGAATATTTGTGGTTTAATCTGAAAGTGGCCGCGAAATCTGATGCCCCGATCTGGTTTATGGTGGAAAATGCTCTGAATGCTCATCAGACGAACGAGCGCTGGAGCATCTCAAGGCCGTTTTTTTCTACCGATGGGAAGAACTGGATTCGCTGTATTGATTCAAGGTTCGGCAAAGAGGGTATTGCCAAGCAGGGCGGCGATCCGGTTTTCAGGTTTCGGTCGCCGATTGTCGCCGATACGCTGTACACCGCCTATTTCCAGCCTTTTACTTTATCCGACCTTGAAACCTATCTACAGGCGATCTCTACCAGAGAAAATGTCAGCGTCTCAGTCTTAGGGCAATCTGAAGAGGGGCGGGACATCCCCATGGTTATGCTGCCGTCAATCGGCGCCTCAGAGGATACACAGACCATCTGGATCGTGACGCGAGAGCACCCCGGAGAAGCCCCCGCGTCGTTTGTCTGCCAGGGGATGATCGAGGCGCTGTTATCCGATGAATATAAATCCTTACGGCAGAAATTCAGTTTCAAGATTGTGCCGATCTTAAACGTCGATGGAGTGGAAGCGGGCTATTATTATCATAATGCAAAAGGCGTCAATTTGGCTCGGGATTGGGTGGATTTTGAGGCTGTCGAGACGAGGGCTTTGAAAAGTGCGCTGGAGCAGGATACAACCGGCCCCGGAATCCCCTTCGTTGTCAACTTGCACTCATCCAACGATCCGTCCAAAGGACATTTTTTCCTCAAAATACCCAGCCGGAATCTGTCCGTGGAGGATGCTGAAAGGCAGAAGGCTTTTTATAAGTATGCAGGTCGCCAGCACGATCAGATTCAAGGAAATGCGCCGGTCATTTTAAAAGATATCCCTGGGATCATGGGTAATGTGCTTTACGAGAAGTATGGGATTTACGTGCTCTATTTCGAGAGCAATTACAGCCGCGGCGCGGATGGATCAGATGTGACCGTTGAATCTCTGTTGGAAGTTGGCGAAGCTCTGGTCAATGCAGTTGCTCTGGTGACGCTGGGTGAGCCGCAATGAAACTGTTGCAGTCGATTTATCACCTGAACCGGCTCAAGAGAAGACTTACCTGGCCGGAAGAACGACTGCACGATCTGCGCTGCCAGAAATTAACCGTGCTCTTGAATTACTGCTATTCACATAGTCCTTATTACCGGGAACAGTTCGATAAGATTGGCGCTAAGCCTGAAGATTTCAGATCACCGGAAGATCTCTGCGATTTCCCTGTATTGGATAAAGAGAGGTTAAGGGACCGGGGAGAGAAACTGCTCGATCCCAACGCGGATCGAAGCCAGTGGCTGCGGTATCGTTCATCCGGTTCAACCGGGATTCCGCTGGAATTGTGGTATTTGCCAACTGAACGGCTGCGGATGGGTTATACCGTGACCAGAGAAATGCTCTACAACGGTCTTAAGCCCTGGCACAGTATGGTCAACATCACCGAGCCGCGGCATGCCGCAGCGAAAGATCGGTGGTATCACAGACTGGGGGTTATGAACGAGCAGTTCCTCTCGGTTTATGACCAGGCAGATCTGAATCTGGGACGATTAGCGGAGATTAAACCGCAACTGCTGATCGGTTTTCCGTCAGTTTTGATGCTGATTGGCCGGGAACTGCAGCAGAAAGGCGGGCTTAACTGGCGGCCGAAGTTGCTGTTTACTTTGGCGGAGGTACTGACCGCTGAGGATCGTAAATTCCTATCGCAGGCTTGGGGCGTTGAACCGATAGACCTTTATGGCGCGAATGAGGTTGGCCATCTTGCTTTCCAGTGTTCGAAGCGCAATGGCTATCATGTGAATACCGACAGTGTTCATGTGGAATTAATCGAGAATGGAAAGCCTGTCGCGTCCGGTCAGCGCGGCGAAATTGTGGTGACGAATTTTGATTTAAGGGTCATGCCCATGGTGCGTTATCGAGTTGGGGATATCGCTGCATGGTCGGACCAGCCCTGCGGCTGCGGCTGCACTTTCCCGTTGCTTAAAGCCATCGCGGGTCGTTCTGACGGTTTCATTATCGGGGAAGGCGGAAAGGTCTATTCGGCATTAGAGGTTTCACTGCTGTTGAAGCCGGTGACTGAGATGCTTCAGTATCGCCTATTACAGATAGCGGAAAATAGTCTCACGATAGAAGTCGTTCCTGCCAGCGATGACCGTATATTTATAGATCAGATTAATAAGATTTTAAGAGACCGATTAGGGCAAAGCATGTCCATAGAGGTGGATCTCGTAAAAGAGATCCCCCGTGAAAAATCGGGAAAAATTCGTTCAGTTGTTTCAACCTTACCTCACCCTTTCTGGAGAGAATAACCGGTATGCATTGGCTGGAGACGTACAAGGTACTTAGCGCCATGAAGGAGCGTTTAAAATGGTCCAGAGAAGAGCTGGACCGCTACCGGCTCTGGAAACTGCGGAATCTGGTTCGTTACGCCTATTATAACAGCTCTTTCTATCGGAGTTTATACGACCAGCAGAATGTGAAGCCTGATCAGATTGAAACGTTGGCTGACGTCGTCAGACTGCCCATTATTGATAAACAGATGTTGAGATCTTTGGAACCACTGGAAGTGGTCACCGAACCGGTGAAACAGCAGGTTCAAAATGAATCAGACTGGATGACCGAAGTGACCAGTGGGTCAACCGGCGTTCCATTGCGAATTCGGCGCACCTGGCGGGATTTACACTATATCAAAGCTAAGATCATCCGTGCTTTCGGACAGACGGGCTTTCGTTTTTATCATAAACAGGCTGTGCTTAAATCGTCCTCGGAAAGTTTAAGCGGCAAACATTGGTTCGAGCGGTTCGGAGTTTTGCGGAAATACTGGCTTTCAGTGACCGATCCCCCTGATTTTAATTTACGCCGCCTGCAGGAGATCACTCCACAGCATGTGCATGGCTATCCGAGTGGACTTCAGGCGATTGCTCAATTATTGGAACAGGAAGGAAAGAGCTTTCATATTCCTGTGATCTGTAGCGGCGCCGAGGTGCTGGAACCTTTAGTGCGACGCCAGATTGCAGAAGCTTTCAGGGCCGAGATCTTTGATCTTTATGGCGTGCGAGAGGTAGGCAATGTAGCCTGGGAATGCAAGGCGCATGATGGTCTTCACATTAACGATGACGCCTTGATCGTCGAGCTATTAGGTGCGGGTGATCAACCGGTCGCTGTCGGTGAAGAGGGCGAGGTGGTCGTTACCTATCTCGATGCTACAGATTATCCATTTATCCGGTATCGGCTGGGAGATCGCGCGGTCCAAATGGCAGGGACGTGTAAGTGCGGTGTCCAGTTTAATCGGTTAAACAGCATTACAGGGCGCACGGACGCGAGGATTCTACTGCCCTCCGGCAAATGGATTTCGGGGATGGTCTTCCAGGAGCTGCGAACGGCGCCGTGGGTGTCAGTTTACCGGTTGATCCAGGAAGACCTGAAGAGTGTTAAACTCCAGGTCGTCCCTAAAAAGTCATTAAACCCGAACGAGCTGGAAGCTCTGGTAACCCGAGCACAGGAGCTGGTAAATAACGAACTGAGGATAATACCGGAAGTGTTGAGCAGACTGGAGTATGATGCATCCGGGAAACTACGATCAGTGATCTGCCGCATCGACGAGCCTCAGGATCAATCTACTGCCCCATCCAAATCGGAGGATGATTGAATCATCCTAAGGTGCGCATCGGCACCGCCTATCTTCTCGGTGCACAAGGCATATTTTTCATCAGCGCGTATCTGCTGCATATTTTTCTGGGGCGTTTCCTGGGACCCATCGAGTATGGGCTGTTTGGAGTGACGCTTTACGCTGCCTCGATGATCCGCACCTGCGTGGCTTCAGGTTTTCCGATGGCGGTTTCCAGATACGTATCCGCTGAGCCTGATCGCGCTGAAGCGATTTACAGACGGGGTCTACAACTTCAGTTGGGTTTGGCGTTTTCTGTTTCGCTGACGTTTTACATCTTATCACCCTGGTTGGCGAAGTTATTGGGCGACGTAAGTTTAACCAATTTATTCCGGATAGCATCGCCTATTCCGATCTTCTTCGGTCTGTTTTTCATCACGGTGCTGTACTATAACGGTTTGAGGCGCTATTATATCCAGTCGGTCTGGCTGGCGGTATCTTATGTTTTACGCGCCGTTTTTGGTATTGGTTTAGCAGTAATAGGGTTTAGAGTCGGCGGCGCAGTCGCTGGATTAGTGGTTGCCGCGGTGGTGGCAGCATCTGGAATTCTGCTGATACGAAAAAAGGGGACAGTCGGCGAATCATATTCGGCCGGTAAATTGATCAGTTTTTCAGCGCCTCTGATATTGGCATCTATTGCCCAGGCTTTTCTAACCGATTTGGATCTGATGTTCGTCAAGGGATTGGTAACCGAAGATACGGCCGCGGGTCATTATACCGCGGCGAAGGCTTTGGCGTATGCGGCGCCTTTCACTTTTTTTGCACTATCATCAGCTCTGTATCCGGCCGTGTCACGAGCCTATTCTTCGGGTAATGAAGCCGGATTGAAGGACTATATCCACAAAGCAAACTTGATGCTGGCGGCTTTAATCCTGCCAGCTGTCGTTCTGGTTTGGTCTAACAGCGGTGACTTAATTCAAATGCTTTATGGGGAGGAATATGCTGATGCCGGTCCAGCCTTGTCCTGGTTAGCGATAGGATTTTCTTTCCTGGCAGTGTTTATTATTCATAAAACGATTATCACGGCGTGTGGATTTCCCAAGATTTCAAGTGTCATGACTGTGGGATTATTACCGCTTAGTGTCATCGCGCAGTTTACCATGATACCATATTTCGGTTTGAAGGGTGCGGCGATGGCAGCGGCGGTGACTTTTCTAACTGGCGTCATCAGTTCTTCGCTGGTACTGATCCTGAAATTCAGAGCAATGATACAGCCCGTTGTGCTGCTGCGCATTCTCATCGCCGCGGTGGTGGTTTACTTCGCTGATTCTATTGGATCTCATTTTGGAGTCCCCATGATTCCCAAGGTAATCTGTGCACTGTTGTTGTATCTGGCCGTGTTACGGTTACTGGGCGGGTGGTATCTGCGTGATATCAAAGAATTTTTAACGTTGATGAGTCCCGGCAGGCAGGGATAGAGAGATACGAAAATGGCCTTTAAATTACAACAGTTGCGAGTTGCCAGGCATCTACTGCATTCCTATGGCCAGTATTATGGTTTGCTATCGTCAGCCAAACCCGTGACCCTGACATTTTCGATTACGGGGCGATGTCAATCGCGCTGCTTGACCTGCGGTATCGGAGAAGCTTCGCAGACGGGGAAATTCAAACAGAAACCGGATCTGTCTCTGAAGGAGATTGAGCAGATTTTCAAGTCACTGGGACCGGTTTATTTCTTCAATATCAGCGGCGGTGAACCATTTTTAAGATGGGACATCGCAGAAATCGTCGATCTGGCGGTCGAGTACTTGAAACCGGCCATCGTGCACATCCCGACAAACGCTCTGATGCCGGAAAAAATCGAGAAGGGGTGTCTGGCGATTCTGGAGCGAAACAGGGAAAGAAAGAGAATTATACCCTTCACGGTGAAACCTTCCATCGACGGACTGTACCATCGTCACGATAAGATACGCGGCGTGCCGGGTAACTTTAAAAAGCTCGAAGAGACGATCATACGTTTGAAACTGGTTGCCGAGGAATACCCTGAATTCCATTTGGAATTAGGGACGGTGGTGTCTAAGTGGAATGTCGATCACCTGAGTGAGATTGAAGATTATGTCCACGCTGCGGGAGTACAAAGCTATCGTAATGAGATCGCGGAAGAACGCGCTGAATTCTTCAATATCGGAGAGGGAATAGCGCCTTCTGCTGAGCTTTACAAAAAGGTGATGGAAAGATTCTCTGAACAGGTCAAGAAGCATCTGAAAGAGAAAAAGCCGTTGACCCGTTTAACTGAAACCTTGCGGCTGGAGTATTACAATCTGGCGATTAGAATTCTAAGCGAAAGGCGGCAGATTATCCCCTGTTATGGTGGGATCAGCAATATTCACTTGAATTTCGACGGCGAACTCTGGCCCTGCTGCGTTCTGGGCTATGATTATCCGTTGGGAAATCTGCGCGAAAACGGATATAATGTGCAATCTGTGATGCGGAGCACTCAAGCGAGGCGCGTTTTAAGGCATATTCATAGAAAGCGTTGTCACTGTCCGCTGGCAAACCAGTGGTACTCAAATATCCTACTTCATCCAATTACGTTGGGAAGAGTCATCTTTCGTTACTTTATGGTTGACATTTCCAAGTAAGATGATTAATTTGCATGTACTTCAATAAACCGGCAAAATAGCGGTTCAGACCAATCAGAGAGGGGTAAGCTTCAAGACGTTTCTATCCAGTTTGTCGAATGGTACTACAGCGATATGAGTGACTTATGCGTACTGACTGGATGAGACGGGTCTTCGCAGTGACAGGTGTTCTGCTTGTCATTTTCATCACCCTGCCTTTGGCGCTTGCACAGAATCAGGTCTGGATTGAGTGGGCCTCCAGCTCCGAACCCGACGTTGACCTCTTCCTCATCTACCGAAGCAACGACTTAAAACCTGAACCGGATCAAGCTGAAGACTATATTGGCAGCAGTTCGACGCTATACTTCATCGATCATAACGTCATTATCGGGCCTGACTATTACTACTGGGTCTCTGCTGTAGATGAAGCCGGCAATCCCTCGGCATTCAGCGGCCCACTGCAGGTGAGCGCCGATCAATTAGAGCCCGGTGGGTTCCTTGACAATCAATTAGACTCCATATCGGTACAGCATCTGGACGAAGATCAGGATCCGAACGATCCGTATATCGACCGCAGTCTGGACAACGATAACGCCATCATGTTCATGTGGGACTTGAATATCGAAGGGGTGGTTCTTTATCGGGTATATCTGTTCTATGAAGGCGTCAGCGCTGGTTTCCAGGTTGAGACCGAAAACAACACTTATATCCTGGAGGATGCTCTGAAAGAAACCGAGTATCAGCTACGAGTTGACGCGGTGAATGATGAACAGAGATTATTAGCCCGGGGACATTCAGGAACTGTGACTTACGTGGACGAAGTGGGATATCCCGGTAGACCGACTCAGCCCAAAGCGACTGTCGAGTAAGGATGATTAGGAGCGTAGAGATCGATGCAACTGATGAATAAACTTAGCGGATGGAAACTTGCGTGGCTCATCGCCTGGGTCTGTATTCTTGGGCTCCTCGGAGTCACCGTAGCTGAGATGTCCTTCTATACCGGGATCGTACAGTTTTATGGCGAATCTCTGTTTTTCAGTTGGGAAGATGATGAGAACTGTCATCATTATCGCGCAACGGTTTCCAGTAACGATTTGACGGTAACAAATCCTGAAGAGATCCAATCAGTTTACTATACAGATGCAAAAGAGTTAGAAATTGACGCGCAGCCTGGTTACATCTATCAAGTGCACGTTCAGGGATTATCATCTGCGGGAAATGCGAGCTTGACTTCATATCCAAGTCCGCAGTATCTCTGTCTGGGGTATAACCCGGGTGATCTGCCGGTTCCAGGTTTGGCAGCGTTCCTACCTCAGAAAACGGCATTAAACACGAATTATCCGAATCCTTTCAACGCCTCGACGACTATTCCGTATACTATTGGGAATGATCAAGGCGCTGCAGTCGATGCTTCGCTGAAAATATACAACACATTAGGGCAGTTGGTGCGCACGGTTGTCGAAGATAACAAGGTGCCGGGTCAATATCACGCGGTGTGGGATGGACGCAATGCATCCGGCGCAGTGGTCAGCGCGGGATCTTATGTATGCCTTCTAACTGCCGGTGATTTCAGTGAAACCAAGCTGATGATATTCTTGAAATAGGGTGGAATCATGAAGCCTGACAAAGTGTGGCGGCGAAAACAATTGATCGTCGCGCCGCGTTTCCAGATGAATATCGTGGCAAAATCAGTAGTTTTAACGGCGCTTGTCACAGGATTGTTCACCTGGAGTGTGTTTTACCTGGTATGGAAATATTCTCTGGATACTGGGAATGTCTCTTTGATAACCATGCTCTTTGAATCGAAATTGTGGATAGGACTGGGACTATGTATGCTGACTAGTCTGGCTCTTTCGACTGCTCTCCTATTGAAGGTCACACATCGAATTGCCGGTCAAATGTACCGCTTTGAGAAGGTGTTGGATCAAACCATCTGCGGAGATACAGTTCGACCGGTTATTACCCGGAAAGATGATTATTTCCACGATTTCGAAGTTGAGATGAATCGTTTCCTGAATCGGGAGAATTAAGATGTATGCCAGAAAGCAATACTTCATTCATAAGAAATTTCAGGTAGATTTCATTGTCAAAGTACTGCTGGCGATGTTAGCGCCGGTGACACTTTGCACACTGTTTTTCTTTGCTTACCTGGCTTTCTTGGCGGATCCGGCTGCGAGATTAAGCATCGCTCCGGGCGTGCTGGAATTTTTACCCAGTATTCTAATTCGACTACTGCCGGTCTGCTTTGCTGCAGTGGTGTTTTCCATGTTCTTTTCCCACCGTATTGCAGGTCCAGTTAAAAAAATGCGGACAGTAGTAGCCATGATGGCAGCAGGAGAACCAACTGCCGAGATCACTTTACGTAAAAATGACTATTTCCATAGTATGGCGATGAAAATTAACAGATTGAGCGACCATGTCAGAACAAACTACTCTGAGTCCGGGAACTGAGGCAGTCACCGTGGAGGCAGCCATGTCCGATACAAAAGCAGTTAGCGGCGCCATTACAAAAATTGAAAGTAGAACGTCGAAAGTTGCT
The DNA here is from genome assembly GCA_018812585.1 of bacterium. Classification (GTDB taxonomy): domain Bacteria; phylum Electryoneota; class B3-LCP; order B3-LCP; family B3-LCP; genus JAHJDJ01. The sequence goes on along the minus strand of JAHJDJ010000137.1, from coordinate 3,853 downwards.
ATCATTGGTTTAGGTTACGTCGGATTGCCGTTAGCCGTAGAATTTGCGCATTCCGGGTTTGACGTCTGTGGTCTTGATATCAGCAGGGAAAAGGTTGACAGCATCCAACGCGGTGTGAATTACATCAAGGATGTGCCAGATGATTTGCTGACCGAGCTGGTAAAGAAGGGTAAGCTCAAGGCAACGACCGATTTTTCCATTCTCAAAGATCACGATGCGATCAGCATCTGTGTTCCCACCCCGTTAAGCAAAACGCACGATCCGGACTTGTCCTTCATTTTGAGCGCACTAAGTGAAGTAAAGAAGTATTTGCGCCCCGGGCACATTGTCGTGTTGGAATCGACCACTTATCCAGGAACCACAGAAGAGGTACTGCTGCCTGAGCTGGCATCAACGGGGCTGAATGTGGGCGAAGACTTCTTCCTGGCTTTTTCACCGGAGCGGATCGATCCGGGAAATGAAGTGTTCGGCGCTAAAAATACTCCCAAGGTAATTGGCGGAGTAACTCCGAACTGTTCGAAGGTTTGTTCGACTCTATACAGCCAGGTGATCGAGCGTGTCGTCACCGTGAATTCAACCAGCGCGGCCGAAATGGTAAAACTGCTGGAGAATACTTTCCGTTCGATCAATATCGGTCTGGTCAACGAATTGGCGATCATGTGCGACCTATTGAAGGTTGACATCTGGGAGGTCATCGACGCAGCCGCCACCAAGCCGTTTGGTTACATGCCCTTCTATCCCGGTCCCGGATTGGGTGGTCATTGCATTCCCATCGATCCCTCCTATCTGTCCTGGAAGATGAGATCGCTGAACTATCGCGCTCGTTTTATCGACCTGGCTGTAGAGGTCAATAAAAGTATGCCAGCGCACGTAGTCACCAAGGTGATGAATGCTTTAAATGAACGGCAGAAATGTCTGCATGGAGCTAAGGTTTTGGTTTTAGGTATTGCTTACAAGCGCGACATCGATGACGTGCGAGAATCACCAGCGTTGGATATCGTGAAACTTCTGCGGGACAAAGGCGCCCAAATCAGTTATCATGATTCCTATGCGCCAACCTTCTGCTATGATGAAATCTGCATGGCGTCGTTGGAATTAACCGAGAAAAATCTCTATGACCAGGACTGTGTGCTGATTACCACAGATCATTCTAATATCGATTATCAATGGGTTGTCAATCACAGTCAACTGGTAGTGGATACCCGTAATGCGACCAAGCATATAAAAGAAGATCGCGACCGCATCGTTAAACTCTAAAATTAACCTGTATGCTGCGAATTATCAACGTCGTTGGCGCTCGCCCGAATTTTATCAAAATCGCGCCTATTCTGAATGAAATGGCGCGTCATACGGACGAGATTACGCCAATTCTGGTGAACACCGGTCAGCACTATGACCGGGAGATGGTCGATTTCTTCTTCCAGGATCTGGATATTCCTGCTCCGAATTTGAATTTAGGGGTGGGATCCGGAACGCACGCGGCTCAGACTGCCAAAGTGATGACTGCATTCGAGCGGGTTTGCGACGATCTGGTACCGGATCTGATCCTGGTTGTCGGCGACGTTAATTCAACGCTGGCTTGCAGTTTAGTTGCGACGAAACTGGGAATCAAAGTTGCGCATGTCGAATCTGGTCTGCGCAGTTTTGATCGCACGATGCCGGAAGAGATCAATCGCGAAGTAACTGATCTGCTATCAGATTTCCTTTTTACAACTTCAGGAGAGGCTGAAGGGAATCTTCTAAAAATGGGAATCCCCCGCGAGAAGATTCATTTCGTAGGAAATGTGATGATCGACTCTTTGAACGGGCATTTAAGCCAGGCCAGAAATCGTCCTGTATTGAAGAAACTCAAGCTTGACGATGAAGAATTTGTCCTGCTCACGCTGCATCGTCCCTCCAACGTCGACAATTCAATGGTGCTGAAAGGACTGCTCAATGTTTTCGAACAGATACAACATCGCATCAAGATCGTTTTTCCAGCACACCCACGCACCGTAAAAAATATCGAAAAATTCAAACTCACAAAAAAACTTAAAAGTCTAGAAAACCTGCAGATTATTTCTCCACAGGGTTATTTAGACTTTTTATCTCTGGTGGATAAATCCAAGCTGGTACTGACGGACAGTGGTGGTTTGCAGGAAGAAACAACTGTTTTGGGTGTTCCCTGCCTGACTCTGAGGAGTAATACCGAAAGACCGGTAACAATTACAGTTGGCACAAATATTCTGGTAGGACTCGATATGGATCGCATTCTGCTGGAAGCCAATAAGGTTTTAGATGGAAATCCTAAAGTGGGCAAAGTGCCTCCACTCTGGGATGGGTATGCCTCGAAGAGAATTGTCGACATTCTGTTACGTGAGATGAAAAGTTAGATCTATGTGATTGTTTTTCAGGAACTTATTATCCGACCTGCCCAGCAGGGAGGTTTTTTTTATTTACGGAAAACATCAATATGAAAATTATTAGGTTTAGTTCATAATAATACTTGACTTTTGGGAAATAAATTAGTAAATTACTTGACCTCGCTCAGACTGCGAAAACTAATCGATGACCGTCTCTTAATCTACATAACTTGATCAGACGCAACCGAAAGGAGGTACATGGTATAGAAATTAAATTAATGTTGTGGGCTCACCATGACATTTTTTTATGCTTTATAGACAAGCAATCATGACTTCCTAGAAAACTCGAAAGTCAACATTCAACATGGAGGATTCAATGGTAAAATTTTCTAGCGTTTTAGTACTGAGTGTCCTGTTGGTAGCATCAGCATTCGCTAACGTTCCCCTGCAGGATCGTCCGGAAGACGTCTCTTATGGCGCTCCGTGTGATCCGATTTTGGGCAACTGGGCGACTGACGTTGTTACCTGGACTCAGCAAGCGAATGCCACGGCAACCCACCGCCGGGCAGCCAGCGCCTATCTGGGCGACTACTGGTATTGCTTCGGTGATCAGAGTGTTGCTACGGCTCACGCCTACAACATGGTAACCAATCAGTGGGAGGTTTCCACGCCTCCGCTGATCGGTACCTGTAACTGGACTGGTGTTGCCACTAATGATCATTTCTACATCATTGGTCGTTACAATCCAGGTTACGGAAACGAAGTTCAACGCTTTACACCTGATGCAGTTGGCGCTGGTGGCACCTGGGCGTATATGGCTCCTTATCCGCAACTCTATTGCGGTGTTGCTGCTGCCTGGGATGGTGGCGACTTTATCTATGCGGCAGGTGGTGGTGGCACGAGTAGTGTCCTCGCTTATGTCTACAGCATCTCCGGTGATATGTGGATGCCGATTGCTTCTATGCCTGGCCTCATGAAGTATTGTGGCGGCGGCTTCGCAGACGGTAAATTTGTTGTCATGGGTGGTATCACCACCCCTGGTAATGCCGTCTACGTATATGATCCGGGAACAGACACCTGGACCACCGGCGCTTCGATGCCGACTGCAGCATGGTTCGCTACCTTCAGTGTCAGCAATGATCCGGGTATGGACCTGGTATACTCCATCGGTGGCGGTGGCGGTTATAGTACCTGGCCCGCTATCGACGCTGTCCAGCTTTATGATCCAGACACCGATACCTGGACGCAGGAAACAGTTTTGCCAGTTGCTTATGGAACTAACGCTTCTGACTACTGCTATGATGGTATCGGCATGAGTTCAGGTGGTTACGATGGTGTGGCGAATCACGCTGAAACCTACCAGGGAACCGACTTCCCAGGCGGCGGTCCGCCTCCAGTATGGGATATGAACGTCGACTTGACCTACATCGGTGGTTCTCCGGTTCCGGCGGGCGGCGGCAACCTGATGTTCGGGGTTTTCGTAGAACACTTCGAAACAGTTCCCATCAACT
>JAHJDJ010000136.1 GCA_018812585.1 bacterium | reverse complement strand
GCCAGCCTTTGCCCTGCTTTCCATCCCCTTTCTGTGCCATCTGAAGTCTCCTTCTGACGCTACAGGAAAACGTCTCTATCACCGTAGCCGGGGTGCCTGCGCCAATGGTGGTCTCGCACCCCGACGGTCGGGCTCAGGGACGAGCCCGACTACGGTATTCCATTTTCAGCGATAGAGACTTTTTTGTCATTTCGCTGATTTCCCCTTTCTGGAATCCTTTTCATGAGTTAATCGTCTAATTATGAGAAACTACTGGAACTATGGCGTTTCAGTTTCGTAAATTAGACTACTATCAAGCATCAGATCCCAGCAGCTATGAAATTTAAAAAATGGCACCTGATCATTGCTGTGGTTTTAGTCGCGGCGGTGACACTGTTTTTTCTCTATCGACAGAGCGATTCGAACGCAGCGTCTGCTGAGAAGATCGCTTATAAGGAATTCCCCGTTAAGACCGGTTCTTTCAAGCGTATTGTCACTGCCAATGGGGTGGTGATTCCTATTGACCGGGTGGAGCTGAAATCGAAGGCATCCGGCACCATTATCGAAATGCCGGTGGAAGAGGGCGATTTCGTTAAAGCCGGTGATCTGATCTGCCGCCTCGATCCAGTGGACGTGCAGGCTGAAGTCGATCAGGCGCGGGCTGACCTTGATATCGCCGAAGCCGAACAGAAACAGGCGAACAACAGCTACAACCGGCAGCAGGAATTGTATCAGAAGGGGCTGCTATCGGACGAAGAGTTGGACCAGGTGGAACTGCAGTTGGCTCAAGCGAAGGGTAAAATCGTGCGAGCTAGAATCAACCTCGATCAAACGAAGACGCGCTTGAAAGAGACCATCGTTTTAGCGCCCATAGAAGGGATTATACTGCAAAAATTCGTGGAGGTGGGTCAAATTATCGCTTCCGGCATCAACAACGTTAGCGGCGGCACCACCATCGCAGACGTTGCCAGCATGCAGAACATTTATGTCGAAGCCGGTATCGATGAGATCGATGTGGGGAAGATCCATCTGGGACAGAAGGCAAAGGTCATTACGGAAGCCTATCCTGAATTGAAGTTCAGTGGTCATATCATCCGGGTTGCTCCAGAGGCGCGCATCGAACAGAATGTGACCCTTTTTGACGTCGTCATCGAAGTGGTGAACGAAGAGGGTCTGTTAAAGTCAGGGATGAATGCCACGGTTGAGATTGGCGTCACCCAGCTTGATGATGTGCTGCTGGTTCCCAGCAGCGCTTTACAGACTCCCAGTGAGCCAGGGACTCCTGCTGACATGAAGCAGGTTTTTCTTAAGGAGGGGAATGAGTTTTATCCTCATATCATTAAAATCGGTTTAAATAACTTCTCGCAGGCGATTGTTCTGGAAGGGTTGCAACAGGGCGATACGATCGGCGTGCCGATGACTTCACGCCTGAAAGAGGATAATGATAGAATGGAAGAACGCATCAAAAGTACTCGCAGCTTCGGTACCACTAAAAAGCAGTAGTCAATTGGGTCAGTGAATTGATCATTTTCGAAAATGTTAAAATCGGCTTAGACAGCATACGGTCGAATCCACTGCGATCTGCGCTGACGTTGTCGGGGATTTCCATCGGTATTGCTGCGGTGCTGTATGTCGTCATTCTGGGTGAAGTGACCAAGTCATCCATCAATGAACGTCTGGAATCACTGGGTTCGAATGTACTCATGATTCGGCCCGGGGCGTCACGATTTCGAGGTGTACACACCGCTCAGAATGTGCAGAATCTGACCTGGGATGATAGCCGCTCCATTAATGAAAACTCGACCGTCGTTCATACAGCAGTACCGGTACTGACTTCATCGGCTGGAGTGGAATACCGGGACCAGAACTGGAATGGGAAAGTAACCGGCACTACGCCCGGCTATCTTGAGGTGAATAACCTGAAGCTCACCGAAGGGCAATTCTTCACCGAAAAGGAGGTCGCCGCACGGCGACGGGTTTGTGTGCTGGGAGCCACGGTGCAAGATGAATTGATGTCTGGCGAATCACTGCTGGGGAAATCGGTTATGATCAATTCCAAGCGATTCGATGTGATTGGATTGCTGGAAGCTCAGGGCGAAAATTGGAACAGCCCCGATGACCAGGTTTATATTCCTCTGACGACTGCTCAAAGCCGTCTCTTCGGAGCGGATCATCTCTCGATGATTTTAGCACAGATTGGCAGCAGCGAGCAGTATGACGAAGCCTTGTTCGATATTGAGACAACGCTGCGGCAGAGCCATCGGCTGCGTGAGGATCAGGATAATGATTTCAGGGTGCGGCGGCAGGATTTCTTTCTTTCCACGATTCAGGAGACCAACACTGAACTGGCGAATTTTATCATTCTTATCGCGTTGATTTCCCTGGTGGTGGGCGGGATCGGCATTGCCAATGTGATGCTGGTTTCGGTGACGGAACGGATTCGGGAGATCGGCACGCGTCGGGCTATCGGAGCGACACGCATCATCATCATGACACAATTTCTGGTCGAGGCAATGGTCCTGGGGTCGGTGGGAGGATTGTTAGGCGTTATGGGTGGATTCGCGCTGAATTATTATCTGGTGGGAACGGAACTGATTATTCCCTGGTATTGGATTGGGTATAGTATTGTGATCTGTATCAGCGTAGGCATGATAGCCGGATTTTATCCAGCTTATCAGGCGGCAAAGATGGACGTCATCGAAGCGCTGCGGTATGAATAAGGATATCGGCATTATTCTAAAAACCGCTTGACAGCGCAGGCCAGATTTTTTATATTAAGTGTTCACTCTTTGGGATGTCGTCCAATGGCAAGACACACGGCTCTGGACCGTGGAATCGGGGTTCGAATCCCTGCATCCCAGCAATGATAAAAGTCTCAGGAGAGATCCAGAGGCTTTTTGTTGTATTAAATTTAGCTGTCGGTTAATTGATTAGCATCAGTTTTTGCACCGATGATTTTCCTTTGTATGAGAGTTTGGCGAAATAGATACCGCTGGTTAAGTCTGAAGCATCGAAAGTGACTTCGTGCGTGCCTGCTTGGCGCCAGCCATCGGTCAATTGTGCAACCTGTTTTCCGCTGACGTTATAAATCGTTAAGTTTACTCGAACTGCCCTGTGCAGTGAGTAGCAGATAGTCGTTGTTGGATTGAAGGGGTTGGGGTAAACGCTGACCATTTTATACTCTTCCGGTGTGATGCCATCGTTGCCCTTGATGATCTCGGCGAACGGATCAGGTGTATTATCGGGCAAGGCCAGGAAACCGCTGAAAGAACCATCCGCGATACCAGGAATTGTAAACTGGAAGAAATCTTCTGCCCAGATTTCACCTGGTTCATCACCGACACGTATCCAGAATGTATAACTACCGCCGGGCCAACTGGGAGGTACGGGGAAAAACATTCCCGGGCGGTTGATTACCCAGCCAGGTTGGAAGTTTACGAATGAACGCATCACAAGCGTGGTTGGATTGCCACCCTGATATTCAGATGCCAGCCAGGCGTCGAAATTTACAGGGATCATACCCAGATACTCTACAAAAATATCGAAAACCAGGTTGCCGGGAGGACCCGAAACATGGGTTATATTGACGATGAATGGCGGACCATTTCCATCGTTGGTAACGAGGGTTTGATAGTAGGATGTATTTGAGTAGAGGGTACCGCTGAACACCGAATCTGGTGGGAATACATCATTTGGCTGCACATTATAAATTTGCGAACCAAAAGAACACGATACCGGCAGTGATCCACCACAATAGTATGTCACCGATCCCTGCCAGCAGGCGGCAATCAGATAGTAATTTCCAGCCAACAGGGTCACGTCAATGGGCCCGGACGAGTACCAGCTTTGACCCGTTCCGGATGTTATTTCAACCTGATGGAATATATTGTATGGTCCAGTTTGAACCGTACTTTCATAGATTACAAAATAGATGCTCGTAGAAGTTGGAATATCTAAGAACATCTTATGCGATACCAGGTTAACTGTTGAGTCCACCGCAAAGATATTTCCTCGCAATCTTTCCCCGCCAGTATATACGAAACTCGTATCATTTCCAAATACTTCCACGACACAATCGTCGGTTCCGGGGAGAATTGTGCTTGGAAGAACAGTTTCGCTATTGTCTGCGATACCTGTTCCCTCTATTTCGTCTTCAATTAACATTTCCTGGATTGGAAGTGTTGGATCTTGAGTTTGACTGCCAGATATTGTTCGAGCTAGTACAAGTGAACCTGTGAACAAAAAGACAGCAATTAAGGTTAACTTGATAATCTTCTGCATTGTTTACTCCCAAAGATGAGATTAAGTAATTACTATTTATCAGGGGTAATATTATCACCCAGCAGGTAACTTAAAAAATTAACTACCATTTGTCAAGTTTATTCTTAGAAAAATGAAAAAATAATTCTCTTGACGATTTCAGACTCTGGCAAAACTTCATACAATTCATTCCACTTGTCTAAAGTTAAAATTTCGTTATTGTAGGCCAGCGAAGCAAAAGGACTCAGAAATAATTCTGAGTCCTTTTTGTTATTACTACTGCCAGTGTGCTTAGAACGACAATAGAGCAACTATAATATTTTGATTTATCAAGCAATTATGCTGGATTAATAATATAGAAAAAGCTGGGAAACGGTGCAGAACAACTTGTGAAATAATTTGCGAAATCGCAAATATTTTCGTTGACTTTGTCCATATCTTAGCTTAAATTAACAATTAGTCTAGATCATTCTACAAGTTTCTTGGCACGATCGCTAATTCAATCCAGATGAGTTGGATTAACCAGATTCTCGGGCGTCATCGATTCAAACTCACAAGGTTGTTTTGGTGGCGTTTTTCGTTTTTTAGGAGACTACCTGCGATATGCTCGCTTTCTGACCAAGGAAAATGACGATACTCTACCTGCTTAAATCTACCGGAATTCCAAACGACTGGATCACTCCTGCTCGCCTGCTTACTCAAAAGCGTTGTAACACTTCATTTACATTTAACGTAATCCAAATAGAATACAGGATTTCTCAATCCAATCGTTCAAGTTAGCTTTCGGAGTCCTTTTTTAGATTAAACTTTATCAGCAATACATCTTCTGCGAGAGGAAGATGTGCACTCTTGCTGACATAGTTCCTTTAAGATATATCTTAAATATATCCTCATTTAGAATAAGGGATAGTTCATGAATGCAAATGCAAAATCCATTCTCATAATTGGTGGGGGAATAGCAGGGATAACTGCGGCTGTGGATGCCGCAGAGGTTGGGTATCAGGTAATCCTTGTGGAGAAGGAGGCTTACCTGGGCGGCCGCGTCATGCAGATGCACCGCTATTTCCCTAAGATGTGCCCCCCAACGTGCGGTTTTGAGATTAATGTCCGAAGGATCAAGCAGAATCCGAGAATCACGGTTCATACACTTGCATCAGTTGAGGAGATTTCCGGTGAACCTGGAAACTTCAAAGCAAAAGTCAAGATAGATCCTCGGTATGTCACCGGCGTTCATGCCATCGATGATTCGATCGCGGAACAATTGCAATCTGAGCGGCCTAACGATTTCAATTATGCGATGGAGAATACAAAAGCGCTCTACCTTCCGCACGATATGGCTTATCCTCCGATGTATGTGCTTGATCGTGAAATACTCTCTGACACCGACGTCGAAAGGTTGAAACACATTTGTCCAGCAGATACAATTGATATGGAAATGATGGCGAAAACGCTTGAAATTGAAGTTGGCTCTGTCATCATCGCAACGGGCTGGAAACCCTATGATACGACAAATTTAGATAGTTTGGGCGGTGGACAATTCCAGAATGTAATCAGCAATGTCATGCTGGAGAGATTGATTGCTCCCGGCGGGCCGACACAGGGAAAAATCGTGCGATCATCTGACGACCAGAAACCGGGGAACATCGCATTCGTTCAGTGTGCAGGTTCGCGGGATGAAAATCATCTGGCGTACTGTTCGGCGGTTTGCTGCATGGCGTCTCTCAAGCATGTCAGGTATATCCGCGAGCAGTATGAATCCGCAAAGATCACTGTGTTTTATATCGATATCCGCACGATAGGACGAGAAGAGAAATTCTACTACGACTTGCTGGAAGATGAAAATGTCTCATTCATCAAGGGGAAAGTAGCCAAGATAAACGAAGATGCCAGTACCAAGAACTTAATCCTTGATGTAGAGGATACAGTATCCGGTGAAACACTGCATCAGAACTTTGATATGGTAGTGCTGGCTACTGGAATGGTGCCCAATGGTATCGATTTTGAACTCCCCATAGATTTGCCAGTTGATGATTATGGTTTCTTGATTGGTGAAGCAAGCGCCGAGGGAATTTATTCGGTCGGCTGCGCCAAGCGACCCTGCGATGTTTCCCGCTCGACAAAAGACTCAACTGCAGCGGCGTTAAAAGCGATCCAACAGCTCAACAGAGGAGACTAATTTAATGGAAGGTAAAATCGGTGTATATATATGTACGGGGTACGGCATTGCAGAGGCATTAGATATAGACGCTATGTGCAAGGTCGTCACAGACGAGTTTAAAATTTCCTATTGCAAAACTGTGGAATCCTGCGAACAACCGGTAATCGCTTCTATCAACGAAGATATTAAGCGCGATGGTCTGACAAAGCTCCTCATCGCGGGTGTTTCGCCCAGGCGATTTTCCGTTGATATGTTTCCCGACGACGTAATTATCGAAATAGTAGCCATCCGAGAGCATGTCGTCTGGTGTCAGCCGCCGAATGAAGAAGACACTCAAATGCTCGCAGAAGATTATCTACGTATGTATCTGGCAAAAATTAAAAAGGTTGAGTTATCGGAGCCTTTCCAGTTAGAAGAACCAATAAATAAAGACATCTTAGTTGTAGGTGGTGGCATCTCTGGCATTACCGCCGCCAAGGAGGCGGCCAAGCTTGGCTATGAAGTCAGATTGGTCGAAAAGAGCAGCAAATTGGGGGGGTGGCTGGCGAAACAACACAAATCGGTGCCTACAAAACCGCCCTTTCACGATCTCGAAGATACCGGTATCGATACTTTGATTAAAGAGCTTGAGGAAGATCCAAAGATAACAGTTTATACTTCTGCTTTTACAAGCAGTATATCAGGTGCGCCTGGTTTGTTTGACGTTACTCTTAAATCGATAAATAGCAAGCCATCCGATGAAATCTTGGATCAGTTTCGTGTAGGCAGCATCATCCAGGCGACTGGTTGGAGCCCCGATGATCCCAGAAAAGATCTGCCCTACGGGGATCTTGATGACGTCATCCGCAACGTTGAACTTGAGGAAATCGTAAAAAGCCAGGGTCGGATCACGCGGCCCTCCGACGGCAAAGAGGTTAAGAGCATCGCATTCATACAGTGCGGCGGGTCCTCAAAAAAAGACCATCATTCCTACTGTTCGTCAATCTGCTGTTTGACATCTTTGAAGCAGGCGAAGTATCTACGTGACGGAAATTCAGATGCTAAAGCCTATATTTTCTATGAGTTCCTGAGAACACCTGGGCATTATGAGGATTTCTACCGTAACACTCAAGAAGATCCCGGGATTTTCATAACCAGGGGTGAGATTGCAGAGATCACCCGCGGTGACGATGGGATGCTTACTATTACGGCTAAGAATACGATGCCGGGTGCGCAAATTCAGGTGAAAGTGGATTTGGTTGTTCTCGCAGCGGGCATGAAACCTAATGCGGCAGACGGCGAAGCAATCAGGGCTTATGAGGATGCAAAGCTAAAGGTTACAGAAGGGGAATCAGAAACCCAGAGACAGCGAGCGGCAGAGACTGTAGAAGAGTTAAAACAACACGAAAACACGGAGATCTTGAATCTTGAATACCGCCAGGGTCCCGACCTGCCGGCTCTGCAAAACGGATTTCCCGATTCTCATTTTATTTGCTTTCCTTACGAAAGCCGACGCACGGGGATCTATCCAACGGGCAGTGTTCGACAGCCCATGGACGGCGTTGGCGCCAGAGAGGATGCGACGGGTGCAGCACTCAAAGCGATCCAATGCATGGAGATGACCTCTCGCGGCGAAGCTGTTCACCCGCGCGCTGGGGACAAATCCTATCCCGATTTCTTCCTGCAAAGATGCACCCAATGTAAGCGCTGCACCGAGGAATGTCCCTTTGGTGTGCTTAATGAAGACGAGAAGGGAACTCCTCAGGTTTGGGCCACGCGGTGTCGCCGTTGCGGTGTCTGCATGGGCGCATGCCCCGAACGAATCGTCTCCTTCAAAGACTATTCGGTGGATATAATTTCATCCATGGTGAAGGCTGTCGAGGTTCCTGAGGAGTACGATGAGAAGCCGCGCATTTTGGCATTTCTATGCGAGAATGATGCATTCCCGGCTATGGACATTGTCGGACAACATCGTCTCAAGGTTAATCCCTTCGTGCGCATAATTCCAGTACGATGTCTGGGATCCATGAATGTGGCGTGGATCACGGATGCAATATCGACGGGCTTCGATGGTGTCATCCTTATTGGCTGCAAGTATGGCGATGATTATCAGTGTCATTTCATCAAGGGAAGTGAACTGGCTGATTACCGAGGTGAGAATATCAGAGAGAAATTGGAACAGATGCAGATGGAAAATGAGCGGGTAGAAATGCATCAACTGCAGATCTCTGAATATGAACGAATACCTGAAATTTTCGAAAAATTCGCCGAGTTGATTGAGGAAATCGGCATGAATCCATTTAAGGGTATGTAATAGGAAGAAATGCCTTTGCTATCGTAAGGTGCTTCCATGAACCGTTTGGAGGATATACAGTGGCGGATACTAATGCGGTAAATTCCCAGGCTGAACCTCAGGTTACTATGCGAGAGAGCTCTCAAACGATACCGGAATCTTCAGATGAAAACGAACCTGTTTTCATCGATCCTGACCTGGAATTCATCCAGACACTGCGAAAACGGGGTGTGGATACTTACAAGAAATGCATGCAGTGTGGAACTTGCTCAGCGACCTGTGAGATATCACCCGATTTTGAACCCTTTCCGCGCAAAGAAATGTCGTGGGCTTCGTGGGGGATGAAGGAGCGGTTGATGGCTGATCCGGATGTCTGGTTATGCTACCATTGTAACGACTGTTCCACACAGTGTCCGCGCGGCGCCAATCCAGGCGATACGTTGGCTGTAATCCGGCAGGAAAGTATACAACACTGGGCATTCCCAAGGTTTCTGGCCAGGTGGGTTAATGAACCGCAAAGTATACTTCTTCTGCTGGGGATACCGACCGCGTTACTACTGCTCGCCCTGGCTTTAAAAGTTCCGATCGAAGAGGCATTAGGCATCATTCCTCGAATGGGCGATAGGATTGTCTATCCTTATTCGAGCGTTTTCCCACATTGGTTATTGATAAGCTTCTTCCTATTCTTCAGTTTCCTGTCTCTGGGTTTGGGCATGATTGGCATCGGGCGCTTTTGGCGCGCGATGAAAAAGGCTTTTCCTCCGGATAGATATGCTGCACCTGGAAAAGGATTATTCCAGAGTACCTTAGTTACCCTGAAAAACATCTTCACCCATGATGATTTTGCAAAGTGCAATAAATCGTTTTCCCGTACTTGGTCTCATATGAGTGTTTTCTTTGGATTTACCGCGCTGAGTCTCGTGGCTTTATGGATCATCACCGGCAGAATTAATCCCTTCATGCAGGGTGACTTTGTGTATCCTTTCAGCTTCTTGAGTCCCTGGAAAATTCTTGCCAATGTCGGCGGTATAGCACTGTTGGTTGGAATTGGACTCATGATCGTAGATCGTTTCAAAATCAAAGAGGAAACAAGTATCGGGAACTATTTTGATTGGATGCTGATCGCAACGATACTTCTAATTGTGATCACAGGCTACGCCACAGAAGCTCTACACTATTATCGTCTGGAACCTCACCGTCACCTTGCTTATTTTGTGCATCTGGTTCTGGTACTTGGACTAATTCTGTACCTTCCTTATTCGAAATTGGCACATATGTTTTTCCGTACTACTGCTTTGATTTATGCTGAGTATTCTGGCCGTAAAGCAGAACTATCCAAGACAGAAATAGCGATTCAGGAAAACGCGGAGCAGAATACAGATCAGTCTACAACTGAACCCCAAGCCGCGGCTGCTAAAGCTGCCAATTCCTGATGTGGGCTAATCCATAGCCATTCAACTGGAGAGATCAATGGATATAAAAGAAATTTTCGCCAGAAATACCAGCTTCATAACGGTGCTGATTTTGGCGCTGATTATTCTTCTCCCAATTGGATATAGTGTTATCACCTACGGATTTACAGCGAATGAGCAGAATGATAAGCCGTTTCTTGAAATGCCGGATCCCAAGTATAAAAAGTGCGTCCGTGAGACTGAATACATGCGCTATCATCATTGGGAGCTTTTACGAGGGATCAGGGAGGAAGTTGTCCGCTATGGCAAACGTGAGGATATCGACTTGAATAAATGCCGCGAATGCCATACCAGCAGAGAGCGGTTTTGCAATAAATGCCATGACGCGACAAGTCTGAAACCCGATTGTTTTCACTGTCATTATTATCCCTAATAAAAGCGGTATAAACCAAACAGGTAAGGCAGAGAATGGACAGAAGAGATTTTGTAAAAACCGCGGGAGGCTCAGTAATACTAGCTGTTTCCGGCACATACGCCTTCCGAATACTGACTGAATGCAGCGCCGCTTGGACGAAAATTGATAGTCAACCCAGTGGCCGGAAGTGGGGTATGGTGATCGATATCACCAAGTGTCCGCCGGATTGCACCGCCTGCATCGATGCTTGCAGATATGAAAATAATGTCTCGCATCACGAAGATGAAAGATGGGACGTGAACTGGATCCGGAAGGTCAGTATCGAGGGGCATGTTGGCAAGAAAAAGACAGAAAAGTCAGTGATACTGGTCTGCAATCATTGCGAGAATCCTCCTTGTGCGCAGGTTTGCCCGGTGCAGGCGACATACAAGCGTCATGACGGCATTGTCATCGTAGATCATCACAGATGTATCGGCTGCCGGTACTGTATGATTGCCTGTCCCTATAATGCCAGATTTTTCAATTTCAAGGATAGCGAGGAGTGGCCGAACAAGAATCGCCCCAAGAGATCCCACGGGGTGGCGGAATCATGCCATTTATGCGCTCACCGACTGGATTTAGGGAAAAAGCCAGCCTGTGTAGAAGCATGTGCAATGGCCGGTAATAACGCCATTTATGTGGGCGATTTGAACGATAGAGAAAGCGATGTCTCACAACTGCTACTCAGCCATGCCGCTAAGCGCCTGAAAGAAGATTTAGGGACGTCACCCAAAGTGCATTACATCGGTCTATAAACCTTTAATTGTAAGAGGTTTAAATGGATATCAAATTCGAAAGTATCGACGGAAAATCATTCGAATACCGGGTGATGATGATTGTCTTTGCGGTTCTCGCCGGAGTGGGTTTGCTGGCTACTTTTTATATCATACAAAAGGGGCTATGGGTGACTGGGATGTACACCCGTGTGCCCTGGGGTTTGCAAATTGTGATGGCCGTCTACTACATCGGATTGTCGGCTGGATCGCTGGTCATTTCGGGATTGTATGGCGTTTTTGGAAAGCTGGAATATAAGCCTTTTGCCCGCATAGCGGTATATATTGCCATGCTCTTTCTGATCGCGGGACTTCTATCTATTCTAACCGACCAGGGCAGAATGGACCGCGTATTTATTCAGCCATTTGTACATTTTAATCTTCAGTCCATGTTTTCGATAAACCCCATATTGTACGTTGGACACATCCTGATTTGCGTGTTATACCTTTGGGCTTTATTCTACGAGAAGAAAAAATTGACCAAGATCGTCGCAACTCTTGCATTTGGATGGGCTTTCTGCGTGCACAGCGGTACTGGAGCAATTTTTGGTTTTGGTGCAAGAATGTTGTACGAATCACCGCTATTGCCGGCGAGTTTCGTGGCTGCTGCGATGGCCTCCGGGACAGCGCTGATGATCATCATGATCGTCGCTCTGTTCAAATTGACCAAGCGGCATGTTGATGATGAATTGATTATCTGGCTGGGGCGTTTTTTAGCAATCTGTGTGATTGTTGTTTTGTATTTCCTGGCTGTGGAGAACGCCTATCGAGCTTACGTTGTTGAACTGCGTAGTGCAGCAGTTTACTATCTCTTTGGTGGAATGCATAGTCTGCTTTTCTGGATAGGACTAATTTTCATCGGACTGGTTATTCCCATGATCATTCTTTTCAGAAGAAAAACAGGCAAGTCAGTGAAATGGATTGTTCTGGCATCCAGTATGGTCATCATTGGCGTACTGTGTGAGCGCTATGTGATTGTAATCCCAGGCTTGACGTATCCACCAGAACTTTTTGCCGGGATGGAAATCACACATTCCGTAATTGAGGAGGGTATCGCAAAATATCAAATAAGCTTTCTTGAAGTGCTGCAGGCTTTCGGCGTATTGGGGGTAACTGGATTTATGTTTGGTTGGGGATTACGTTATATGAAATTGTTGCCCACAGAAGCGAGAGCACTCAATCACGTAGCAGCATCGAAGTAAATTGATCTTAGGAAGAAGTTGATTGTTCGTTGTATGATCCTTCAATCGATTTAAACATTTATCGTGAAACGGATAAGCACTTATTTGAAACTTTGGCTTGCTTTTATAGTGGTTAGCCTTGCCTTCCTGGTGATCCTGGACATAATATTAGGGATAGAAGGTAAATCCGCCGATATAATACTGCGCAACCCAATTGCAGTTTTCATTGCCATTATTCTGAGCGCAACTGCTGCCTGGTTAGTATGGAAGGGTCTTATTAAACAACCGTTTCGGAGGTTTAGCGATAACATGAAGAGATTCACTGAAGACGGATCCGATTCCCGGCGAGATCAGTATCAGAAGGGTGAATATGGAAAGCTAGCCGCATCCTATAAAGAGATGTCTGCTGAGCTCGATTTTTTGCGGTCAGAGTTGAAGCGAAGCAAAGACTATCTCGACGGGATACTGGAAAGTACCTCTGATCTTATCATAACAGTAAGCCCTGACGACAAGATTATCTCGATCAATGCCGGCGCTGAGGAAGCTTTAGGATATCAGCGTCAGGAAGTGATAGGTAAACCGATACAGATGCTTTTCGTTGATCCTCGTGATCGCGAAAAAGCGCTCAGGAAAATGGGTCCGACGGACAACATCGCTAATTATAATACCCGATTTCTAACCAAGGATGGCCAGATCAAGCATGTGCTGAATACTATTTCAAGGGTTCGAGATCATAGCGGGAACATCTTATTCACGATAGGGATCAGTAAGGATATCACAGAGGAGAAACGCCTGCAAATAGAGCTGATTCAATCCCAACGGTATGCTGCCATCGGCCAGGTCTTCACCGGCATCCAGCACTCGATGAAAAATATGTTGAACGCCTGCAAAGGAGGCGCCTATATGGTGCGATTGGGTTTGAAAAAGGATGACCGTGAGATGTTCACCGAGGGGTGGGAAATCGTACAGGAGGGGATTTCCAGATTGACTGATATGTCCATGGCTATGTTGAAGTATGTGAGGGAATGGAAACCGAAATTCGAACAGGTCCAGATTGGAGACATATTATCAGAAATTGATCGTGTTATCAAGAAGACTGCTGAAAATAAAGGGATTGAATTCAAACTGAATCTACCTCCTGATTTACTTCCCTTAACCTGCGATGCTCGAATGGTGCACTCGGTAGTGATGGATATTGTGTCAAATGCAATGGATGCATGTACTTGGAAAGAGTACCCAAAGGGTGAATCTGCTAAAGTGGAGGTAGGAGCTTACACGAGCCATGACAATCAGCGAATGATCATCGAGATTCATGACAACGGATGCGGCATGACCGACGATGTGAAGCAGAACATTTTTACTCCGTTTTTCAGTACAAAAAGTAAGTCTGGTACGGGTTTAGGTCTCGCCATAACATCAAGGATGATTGAATCACATAACGGGAAAATCGACGTGGATTCAGAGCCCAAAGAGGGGACAACATTTCGTATTGTGCTTCCCAGAGATGCAACAACTTAAAAGCAAGGAGAACTCAGATGGGAAAAAAAGTCTTAGTCGTTGACGATGATGTGAACACTGTGAGGTTTTTGTCGGTCGCTCTGGAGGAGCATGGTTTCGAAGCCATAGGAGCGTACGATGGTGTGGAAGGGATGGAAAAGATTGAAGCTGAAAATCCGGATCTTGTCATTTTGGACGTCATGATGCCGAAAAAGACCGGTTTTGTGCTGTTCAAACAGTTAAGAAAGGATGAGAGGTACAAGGATCTACCGGTAGTCATGTTAACCGGTGTCGCCGAAACTTTGGAAGACCTTGATACTAAGTCTGAAGATACACATGAGAGGCCGTACGATAGCTTGCGTGAAAGACTGCGGGATACCATCAAAGCGATGAGCCAAGATGGGCTGGTTAAGCCCGAAATGTTTATCGACAAACCTATCGAACCCGAAGAGGTTGTGGCGAAAGTCGCTGAACTGTTAAAGGATTAAGCTCAACGTGGGAGTGGCTCGATTCAGTCTTTAATTACCTTGGATTATCTCTTAACTATCTCAATAGAGGATTATATCATCAAATATAAAGGCATGTGGTGGATCTATCCTGCATATTTTCTTACGATGGTATGCAGAATGGATTGAAGCACATGCCATTATTTTAGTTATGTCGTTTCTAACCGATATAAATAGCGCCGGGTTCAATCATCTTGCTATCTGATAGATACTCAAGACAATGCGCCATCCAACCAACCTGCACCGACAACAGGGTTGGCAGGCGGAAGGCATCGGGAGGAAATCCCAAAGCGTAGTAGATTAAGCCCGTAATGCCGTCAGCATTGACATAGATTCCTTTCCCGCCTAACTCAGCCTCAACATCGTCTCTCACCGTCTGGTAGATATCCCACAGCAGGTTTTCGCCTTTGTCATGCAGTATCTGCTCAATATAAGGTTCGAGGACTTTGACGCGAGGATCATGGGTCTTATAGATCCGATGACCAAATCCCGGGAATCTATAGCCTTCTTGTAATTTATTCGCCACCCACTCCTTCGCCTCATCGACTGACTGGTGTTTTTTAAGATTCTGAAAAGCCAGTTGATTAGCGCCGCCATGCAATTTCCCTGATAGCGCTCCCATACCCGCCAGCACCGCACTACCCAGATCGGCGCCAGTAGAGATCGTGGTTAATGCTGCCAAAGCTGCGGCGTGAACGCCGTGTTCTGCTAAGACAATCATACTGACATCAAAAACTTTAATTTCATTCTCAGTTAGCTCGCGTCCCAATGCCTGCATGAGGAAATTCGCTGAAAACAGTTTCCCTTGATTATAAGGATTGGGCGCTTTTCCGCTGATATGGCATATCGCAGCCGCTGCAAGCGTCGAACACCACGATAGAATGCGTGCCGGACGACGCCACTGTGCATCTAATCTCGTGTTTTTACTCTCTGGGATTTGGCATGCAGCGACTGATAACATTGTTCTATAGAGCATCAGCGCTTGTGTGTTTTCGGGAAGCCACCCCAGGACAGTCATCGCTTCGATCGGTGGTTCGTGCCAATCTTCTATCTCTTTGCACCAACGATCAAACTGAGAGGTTGTTGGGAGTCTACCGTGAATAATCAGATAGGCAACCTCATCGAAATTGCTGTGTTCCGCCAGATCTTCAAGGTGGTATCCTCTGTACCACAGTTTCCCCTTTTCACCATCGACTTTTGCAATATTGGTTTCGCCAACGATGAGATTTTCTAACCCTCGATGATAGGTTTGTACTAAAACTTCATTAATTGGTCTCATCGTTCATCCATGTTGGTATAAGTCAGATCCAATTCGCCACAGTACTTTTCGAGTGGGCGAATAAGACGGTTATTACGTAAATATTCCCTAACTCGTGCGACCAGACCAGCCATCCTGCCTACTGCGTAAAAACATGGGACCATTTCAGGTTCAACACCCAGGTAATGGAAAAGCAACGCTGAGTAGAAGTGAAGATTTACATAGACTCCCTTGGGGTGCAACACGG
>JAHJDJ010000135.1 GCA_018812585.1 bacterium | reverse complement strand
TTTCAGATCTTTCTTGCTGTTGAATTGATAGAGAGCAACAATTTCGCCGCTGTTGATTTGTAAAGCTCCTGACTGAGATCCACAAAGGCCGAAGATTTCTGGATGCATCAGGGCGAAGTAGAATGCCGTCAGGCCGCCGAGCGAGGCTCCCATCACGCCGCGCTGGGAGGGATCATTTAAAGTATGATATTGACCGTCTATATAAGGCACGATCTCTTCGACAAAGGCTTGCATGAACAGATCGTTCAGCCAATATTCATCATTGCGATTGACGGGATCGACGAACACGGCGATAACGGGTCGGCATATCTCATTGGCGATGCTGTAATCCAGAACATTGGCCATCGATGCCAGCGAATAATATTCCCCGCCATCATGGACGTAGATCGTGGGATAATCCTCTTCACCAGCTTCATATCCGGATGGAAGATAGACTCGTATAGTGCGAGAATTTCCCAGAATTTCACTATCGAATGTAGTTTGAAGCACAGTGCCGTGCTCTAATTCCGGGTATTCGAGTATTTCCGGTGGATCGACATAAGCAGGCATGGCTAATTCGGAATTGGGACCGAAGCCTCCGGTCACGGTGCGGGGATTCAGGGGATCCAGGATCCAGTTATTGCCGATCTTGAACTTGTAATCCAGTCTTGCGTCCTCAGGGAAAGTTTTTATCAAGTAGTAGAAATCAGTGGAATCCACATTGGCCATAACATCAACCGCAGGATTCCAGCCATTGTTATCGCCGGGAACCTGGACGCTGGAAGACGGATTGCCCTGGTATAGATAGATGGCTGTCGTATCCCAGGTCAGCGGTTTTGCATAGACAGCGATGGATTGCATGAAGCTGTCAACTAAAGCCTGTCGTTCTTCTTCAGCTGTTGTATCTACCTGCGCAATAAACTGATCGAAGAGATTTGTGACTGGTTCCGGTTCTGGGGCACTGGAAACCGATGTACTACTCGGATCACAGCCAATCATCAGGAAAATCCCCAGTCCAACGGCTATAATGATTAAAATTAGTTTCATTTCATTCTTTAGGATATCTTAGCCAGTCGTAAACGTTCGATTTTCCCGCTCCGCCGCCACCGCCCTTCCAGCGTTCAGCAGTCACGCCAACTTCCCGGAATTCCCCAATCCCGGCTCCGCCGTGATCATCCTGTGCGCCGACCAGCAAGGTGATCTTCCACGATTTCGGATCACCGGGCAAGTACTCCCTGGGAATGGCGAAAGCGATCTCGTTACTTCTCGGGTTGCCAAATGCATATTTCGGGTCGGCCGGTTTGTATTCGCAGAGTATTTCCCCGCTACTGTTCTCTACCTGGATTCCTCCTCCCACGATGACGAATCGGTCGGCCGCCAAGTCTTCCGGCAGAGTCCATCCGGAATTGTGACCGACGTCCCGTGATGTCTCGCCCTTGCCGGTCTGCAGGCAAATGGCCACATAAGTCAATTGAAATCCGTATTCCGGGTGCCAGCCGGGCTGAGTCAGATTACGGAAATTCAGCTTGAAGAAGATATTCTGATCGTCAGCGCTGATTCTCAGGCGGGTTATATCGAAGATGCCCGGTTTGAATTCGGGTGAGGTTGGATAGATGTATCCCCCATCCCCCATGTCGTCATTTTCGTCATCGGCGATGTCGATGGCTGGCACGGCATCTGCATCCGACGCTTTTATTTCTGTCCCGGTCAACAAACGGTGGGCGGGCAGCTGCAATGCCTTCAAGCCAACTGGAACCGCGGGTTGGAGGAAGTCCGATGGGGATTCGTCGTCGAGGAAGAGTTGGTAGCGATATTCTTTACCATTCGGCCTAAGAAAAGTAATAAACTTACCATCACGAGCTAATTCAGCTTGGAAGCCATCATCAGTCCCGTCGAATATTATAGGAATACGATCTGGATGATGTTCATAGGGCTCCCTACGAAGATCAACAAACAAAGTTACGAACAATGAATCACCTGTTCGATTCAGAGATTCGAGCTTTATGCTTACTTGTTCATCTTTTATATCGACGGAATACCAAATTTTGCCTCCGCGGATGTTTAAAATCGTATTAAAACTTCCCCAGGCTTCGGGAATTTTCGGCAAAATTGAGCCGTACTGATTCAATCCAATATAATCCTGATACCATACCCTGATGAATTCCGCCAGCGACCACGCCTGCGATACTGTTCCAGACGGCCTGGGAAAACCTACTCCTTCCCGGGGTACGGCATCCAACAATTCCGAAAGTGTTCCCGGTGCATCCAAATCAAGAATCTGATCAATTTCAGAGCTAGTGATCGTCCATCCGCCTTTCACCGCGGATTTGTAGGCTCCCGACAGCCACGTCCAAACCACACCCATATGATAGGCTTCGTCCTTGGGATACATCACATGCTGATGGTAGGGATGAAAATCAGGATCTATCTGCGCTAAACTGGCAACGCCGTAAGAATAGATACATTCTGAACGGACGGTGTTGATGATCGATTCTCTTTCAGTATCTTCAAAGGCTTTGTTCCACAGAGATAAAACGAAAAGTTGATTTGGCCGTATCATTTCATCCGGCGTCCCATCCGAATTCAGATGATCGTACAAGCCCAAACTATCTGATCTAACGAAAGACCTCACGAATGAACTTCCTAATTTTATTCTCGCTCTGTCCCAGCGGTGACCCATAAGGTACGCTGTCTGATCAAATGTCTTTAAGATTGCATGCGAAGTTCTCAACTGTTCTTCCCACAACGCCTGCACTTCCACAGCCCGGTTGCCGCGCGGCGACCAGGGACCGTCCGGGCCCACGGCGTCCATCCAGGTTTCGGCTTCGCCGTGAGTCAGAAATCCCAGGCTATCGGTGTGGTATTTAAGCGTTCCTTCCGTGGCAATGCGCACCGCACCACCTTCAGCGATGAACTCCTCCCAGAGATCGAAGTCGCCCGAATAGAGGCCGTAATCGTAAACACCCTTGACAAACCAGGGAGTACCGTCGGCGGTGTTGTAACTGATGTCTCCGAAGCGCGCCCGGTTGGGGATGCGCCCCCAGTTGGGATCGTCGCGGTCTTTGCACTGCCATTTGGCAAAACGCTCCAGCAGAGCTTTCGCCTGATCGAACTTGCCCTGCACCAGGCAGGCTCCAGCGAAAGAAATAAAGGTATCCCTCCCCCAGCAGTCATTAAACCAGGGCAACCCCGCCCAGAGCGCGGTGTTGTTTTCCGCCCACAACTGCGCCAGAGAAATCTTCGCCCAGTTCAACGCATGATTAATGCGCTCATTATCGCAGCGGAAGTAAGAGATGTTGATTTCATCCAGCAGCCAGTCTTTCCAGTTCTGAACTCCCTCTTCAGGATGAGCTTGGATATAGTCAAGTTCCCTGTGGAAAATCTCTTCAGACGGCGCGTAAATGAAGACCAGGTCAAACGGTCCATCCATATATGCGGCCAGGGTAGGGGCACGATCTTCGGAAGGTTTTGGTCGGTTCATATAATGAAACTCCCCCCCGAGTGACGCGAGTCCAAACCATAGAGAATCGGTGGTCTGCTGCCGGCTGTGAATCAATTGAAAGTCTTCCGTGTAGTTTGCGCTGATTGCCGGATCGGCGCAAAGAAGGTAAAAACATGTCCCGGCGTCATCGGAAACACCCTCCAGTTTGAAGCGGAGGTAGTTCATTTCACGGAATAGCGGTTGGACGCGCAAAACAGTGCCCGAATCCCAACAAAAGACGATTTCATAGGGTTTGAATGACACCTTCGCATCTGACCGGAACAACCAGGTGGGTCCAATTTTTATCATGAAATCGTTGAAGAGTTTGAACTCTCCCCAGTAGAAACCCATGTGCCCGGCAGTTCTTTCATCTGCCATCGTGCCGTAGAAGAAAGCGTCACCGTACCCGGAATAGACATAGGGGCGTTCCGATCCCGGAGCGATGTCGATGGACATTGAATCGAGATACTCTTCGGTATATGCTGGAATTTCTACAGCCATAGCATGAGCTGCGATCAGCAGCGATGTAAAAAGAAGACACAGGGTTCGGGTCATGGTCTTATTTCAATAGTATCATCTTGCGAATCTGGGTGTAGTCTGCCGCCTGGATGCGGTACAGATACATGCCGGAACTTAAGAGCTGTCCGGCGTCGCTGCGGCCCTCCCAGGTGACGGTGTGTTGTCCCTGCCCAATGACGCCTTCCACCAGCGTGCGCACTTTCTGTCCCATGACATTGTAGACTGCCAGCGTTACTTTGCTGGTCATCGGCAGTTCGAAATGAATGCGGCATTCTGCGTTGAAAGGATTGGGGTAGTTCTGGCTAAGTGAGTAGCGTCCAACCACGGGTTCCGTCGGATCGGTTTTAATGCCGACAATGAAGGATGAATCGGAGATGGCATAAACGCGCGTCTGTTTGGCGTTTAAGCTGGTCGTGATCGACGCCAGTTCTGCGCCTGTGCGCTGGTTCGAACTGCCGCCCAATAGTTCATTCAGATAGTAGGTCGAATCGGGGTGAATCCCCCAATCATCGACTGGCACGTCGATCGTCACTACCTGTGACCAGGAGGCGAAATTCATCACTGAAAGCACCGGATTTTCACCTGGAACATAACGGCCAATGGAATAGACCGTGCTGGATTGGTTGTTATCCAGCCGTTCGATATCAGACGACCGAATGGCCGGCAGCATATTGCGGATCTGCCCCAGTTTATAGTAATGCTCACCCATATTATTGGGATCGTTATACCAGAAGATCTGGCCGCGCTGAGAGGTAAAGCCAATCTCCTGACCCGAGTAAATCTGCGGAATACCCGGAATCGTATAGAGCAGCGTGGCGGCCAGCTTGGTTTCATCTGCGGTAGCCAGGTTGATAAAGCGCTCTTCGTCATGGTTTTCCATGAAACGCAGTGGGTAATGATATTGCGGATAGGGAAAACCGTAATTGGTGATGA
>JAHJDJ010000134.1 GCA_018812585.1 bacterium | reverse complement strand
GGCGTTACAGCCGACTGGAGCTATACCGAATTTGTTCTGGGAGCTTCTGCGAAGTACTTCTTCCCGACGCAAAACCAGATTAAGCCGTACGCTGGGGGCGGTCTGGGATTTGTGATCGGACGATCTTCCTGGGAATGGACCAATCCAGTGAATGATCAAAAGGAAGATGATTCCGATTCCAACACCGACATTGGCATTCACTTTCTCGGCGGCGTTGAGATGGAGATCAACGATCAGTTTGACGGCACCTTCGAGGTGAAATACGCGATTGATGGCGCGAATTACTTCGGTTTCTTCTTCGGTGCGATTTATAAATTGAAGTAGAGCATTCTTTTCAGTCAGGTTCAGAGACCTGACTGCACAATTAATCTTGTACCGTCAGGAGTTGCCTCTCCTGACGGTATTTTGCTCCGTGGGTATAAAACCCGCCTGCGGCGGACAAGCCCACGGCACCTGTAGTAGATTTGAGTGTTTTACCGGGACACCCCGCCTGCGGCGGCCGACTTCGTCGGGAGTTGTTCCGGCCACCCACCCGCCTGATGCACTTGCCGCCCAAATGTACGGTTCAGTAACTGCTGAACTTTTTCTCTCTCTGCGATCAATCCGGACATGGTCAACGCGGCCGCGTCCAGCAGAGAATCGCTTTGCAGCAGTTTGCGTTTGACTTCGATCTCGGTGCGGAAAACGTCCCGCGCCAACTGGTTCTCTTCGTGTTGCTGCACCAGCCTCTGCGTCAGGTCATCGGCTGCTTCGTTTTCCCGTTTCAAGTCTTCCTGCAGTTGTTCATTGGATTTCTGCAAGGCATTGACTTCAGAACGGTACGATTTAATCACCAGATCAGCAGAGCGCATGACCTCGGTGATTCTGTCCAGATCGACTTCTCCCTGGGCAATTTCCTTCAGTAGTGTTGTGGTTGCCAGATCACTCATCAACGACCTCCCTGTGAAAATTATTTCTGAAACTGTAATGAAAGCCTGAAATATTCTTAACCTCGAATTTGCACATTCTCACCGGATTCTCCTTATGCTCATAATTATCAATAATGTAAAAAACGCATTTTTTTAAATTCTCTCTTGACAATATACCTTTGTTGTATTATATTAGAGTAAGCTTTGAAAATAACCGTCAGCCCTTCCCCCCAGGGGTTGACGTTTTCGCCCCACTGCTGTTCCCCCCTAAGGTAGTGGGGCACTTTTTTGTCTCATTCATCCGGATCTGCTATTTTGATCCGGTAGGAATAGGGTATTGCTTCAAAGCGGCCCACGAGGATGAAGACCGGAGGATGCGGCAGGTAATTGCGTTCGGGGGCTGGATTTTTACCGCGATAGACCTGGCATTCCCGGTTCATGTAGCAGTTGTCTTCATAGCAAATCGGCCAATCTGCGGTTTGCAGACAGCAGGGGGTGGTGCCATTGCGCGCTGGGTTTGTATGATATTTCATTCGCAAGATCTCCATATTTCAATTTATTGAACTATAAATGCTACCTCCTGTATGTAATATACAACCTGATGGGTGCATAAGTCAAGAGATTTTTGCATTTTTTTGATAAAGTGCTTGACTTTGTAACAATCATGCTGTATATTGTGCGAAACATAGCTATGTTTCACTAGTCCACTTCGAGGGCTAAATCATGAATGTCGGCAGTAAAATCAAAGAGATACGCAAGCGCTGCGGGTTAAGTCAGGAAGAGCTGGCTGAGGGCGCAAAGATCAACCGGACGTATCTGTCACAGTTGGAAAACAGCCGCAGTTCACCGACAGTCGCAGTTTTAATGCGCATTGCCAACGCGCTGGAGGTTGATGCCGTTGACCTGATTTCGGAAGCTCCTTCAGCGCGCGAACCGGGACCCTACTACGAAAGCGACCTGGAAGGCGCCACGCATCCCGGTCTGCAAGCGTTCCTGGATGATGAGCGCACGCGGCTGCTGATGAATCCCAACGATGAAGAGATCCAACTGTTGAAGGGGATTCGCTTCATCGACAGCTTCAAGCCATCCAAGCAGTTCTTCGTCGAGGTGCTGTTGGAGATGCGCCGCAGCAAGGGTGATTAAGCAGATTTATTGATTATATGACACCTTTTATACGAGCCGCCGCGCAGCGCTATGACGTTCCAGTCAAAATCAGCAGCGTGGTGGAAGGGAGACGTGCCTTCTTACTGGGCACCACCATTTATCTGAATGCAGATTTGCCGGAGGAGCGCGCCAACTGGGCGTTCTGCCATGAACTGGCGCATCTGCTGTTGAAGCATCACGAACGGATGCCGCGCGATACTGTTGAGGAGGAAGCTCAGGAACGCGCCGCGAATTTCCTGGCATCCGATCTGATACTGCCTGAAGAAGAGTTCAAACCGCTGATGCACCTCTCGTTGGAGGAGCTGAAACAGCGGTTTTCTCATGCCAGCTACGAAGTGATCGCCCGGCGGCGGCTGAAATTCCGGCCGGGACTGCTGACGATTGTCGATGACGTCAAAATCAGCGCAAGGCTGGCGCCAGATGGATGGAATAGGCCGATGCAGCTTTTCCCGCCAGAAAGTCAGGCGCTGGATAGATGCTTGCAGGAAAAGAATGAGCTTGTCCTGCAGGAAGAGGGGATGACTGTCGAAGCGACCTACATCGATGAAGGGAGAGGGGTGGTGAGGGTGATATTGTTTGCGGAGGAGGGGTTTTAGTGGTTAGTGGCTGGTGGCTAGTAATACTCGGTCATTGCGAGGAAGTTAGCCGATTAATTGGAGAACGACGAAGTTTCATAGGAATCCGGCCACTGACGGACAATCTTCGCGCCCAATCGCGAGAGCAATCATGCGTGACAACAGTTATTACGTTTACATCTTGACGACCAAACGTAATACAGCGCTTTATACGGGCGTAACCAATAACCTGATCCGTCGCATGGCCGAGCATAAACGAGGCTTGGGTGATAGCTGGGCAAACGCTATAATGTGAACAAAATAGTATATTTCGAGGCATTCAGTGATCCAGAAATGGCTATTCAGCGTGAGAAACAGTTGAAAGGTGGATCAAGGCAGAAAAAGATCGATCTCGTCAATTCGATGAATTCGGATTGGCAAGATTTGACAGAAAAGCTGTAGTTACGCTATCTAACTTTTGGCATAGGTCGCGAAGATTGCTTCGGATCGCACTGATTTCATCTGTGCTGATCTCTCGCAATGACAGCTTTTGGTTGGATGAGATTGCTTCGCTACATC
>JAHJDJ010000133.1 GCA_018812585.1 bacterium | reverse complement strand
CGTCGATTTACGCCACATTTGTCGTCTCAAAAATATGGCCTCTATCTTATTATAATTACTGATATTAGAGCGACTTTTCGAGGAGTTATCCACACTCCGATGACAGATTTGCCGAAGCGTACGACAGATTTGTCCATTCACCGTCTATTTCTTCGATTATAGCGTATATTTTACCCTTTCCAACGTCACCGGCAACTCCTCGATTTGGACGCCAATCAATGGATTTCGTGGGATCAAGAGTTGCTTTAACCTAACGGCATTTTAGTAAAAACCCTCTTGCATTTCTCCTTCGCTCTCCCCTATATTAGCCAAAGTGAAAATATCTCAAAGGTTTAACGGAGGTCGGTAACGTGAAAAAAGCATTAATAATTTTTCTCATTCTTGCTATCACCCCTTATGCTTTCGGTAACGGAGTCAGCCTGAACAGCCCGGGCACAAAAGCGTTATCGATGGCAGGTGCGATGACTACGATCGTGAATGATTACAGCGCACCGTTCTGGAATCCGGCTGGATTACAGCATGTCACCGGACCACAGATCACTTTCTTTGCTACGGATATCATTCCTTTCTATAGTTACGACTATTATCCAGGTCCGGAAACGGCTGAAGCGAAGAAAAACAACTACGTCGCTCCGAACTTTGCGGTCATGTGGCCTTGCTTCATGAATAAGAAGATCAAATTCGCGGCATCGATGCTGGTAACCGCGGGATTGGGCACCGAATGGGAAGGCGGTGAATTGCTCGGATTGAATGGCCCCTCGGCATTAAGTCAAACACCAAATGTATTTGTCAATGATGAATTCGATTGGGAGAGCAATTTGAGTGTCATCAATCTATCTCTGACCGGCTCTTATAACGTCATGGAAAACATGGCTTTCGGCGCCGCCGTGCATGTGGTAAAAGGAGATATGAACCTGAAACGAGGTGTAACAGCCTTTAATAATTTTACGTTTTCACCACTACCTCAAGACAAAGACACCTATTTGGATTCGCAGTATGAAGATGAATCCGATGGTTGGGGTTATGGTTTCGGTTTAGGGATTCAGTATAAATTCCACGAAAAATTCTCGGCTGGTCTGATGATGCGCTCCCCAATGACCGTCGACTTCTCGGGAGATTTCGCGGTCACGAATGATAATGCCACTTTCGCCGCTATTTATGAACAAACGTATGGTGTCCCTTTTTCAGGAACGCTAAAAGAAGCATCATTCGACCGGGAAATCACTATGCCCTTGAGAATGCAGGGCGGTATAGCCTTCCATCCGAACGAGAAATTCGTCATTGCGTTGGAAGCCCAGTGGTCGCAATGGTCAGAATATGAGGATTATGTCATCGCTGAGTACGAAATAGATGGAGAAGCAGATCAAGACACCCTCACCTTACTCTGGGATGACGCCATCCAGCTCCGTGTTGGCGGTGAATATATGGCGAAAGAGAATCTGGCGATCCGCGGCGGATTCTATTACGATCCTGCGCCGGGGCCGGATAAAACGCAGACCATTCTGATCCCCAATGCCACCTTCTATGGTCTGACGACAGGATTCGGTTATACCATCGATCATTTCACCATCGACGGCGCTTTTGAGTACCTCTTTGGTAAGGAACGGGACATCGATTCAAATGGGGTAGTGACTGGTGTTGGTATGCCGGGCATCCACCAAATCGACATTTTTGCCATGAGTCTGGCGTTGACCTACAAGTTCTGATTTAGCATTTTCTAGTCGTTAAAAAGCCCTGTCAGATCGGGATAACCGATAACTGGCGGGGCTTTTTGCGTTTGTGCGGTCTCTATCAATCGTAAAATTGCTCCTCTGATAATAAGATCCTTGACTTTAGGCGAAATATTTGTTACTTTTCAGGATCGACTCATCTAACCTTGGGAATCATCATGCGCCAAGTTATCACTTTTTTCGCACTGCTTTGTGTCCCTCTGGCAGGTATTACCGGAGACTGGATCACAGGCGGCGGGAATGCTGCACGGAATGCCATATCAGATGAAATCGGACCGTCTAGTCCTGAGACGCTATGGGAGGTCAGCAGTCCGGCCTGGTTCGGAAATCAGATGTTCATCGAAGGCGATAAGCTGGTGACGAGGCGTTACCAGTCTCCCTACACCGTTCCAATCTACTGTTATGACCTTGATAATGGCGATCTACTGTGGAATTTGAACCTGCCTGGCGCCTTTCAATCCCTGCCGTTAGGGATACGTGATGGACAGGTCTACGCGCTGAAATATCTGGAGACCGGACTGAATACACTCTATGCTCTGAACGCTGCTGACGGTTCAATCATCTGGCAGGTGGAGGTTCCGGAACTGGACTACTTTTACAGCCCGGAAAGCGCTACCTTCGCGCCCAATGGGGATATCATTTTGGGGGATCTGTTTCATGTCTGCCGCTACGATCATACCACCGGCGCACTTTTGTGGACCTTTAATCGAGTGGGATTCGCTTCCGGGTGCTCTGAGTCAATTGCTTCTGCGACGACGGTTTATACCTGGAGTCAGACGGGGGGAGTTTTTCAAATAGTTGCTGTAGACATTGAGACCGGTCTGGAACGTTACCGGGTCGATATTGCGGGTGAAGCAGGCGGTCCCATGCAGCAGGCAGCGCCAGGATGTATTGCACCTGATGGAACAATTTATGTGCACCGGCAGGGTGACAACATCACGGCGGTAGAAGATACTGGCGGTTCGCTGCAGATTTTGTGGAGTACGCCAATTACCGGCAGCGCGCCGTTCAGCTACATCGCCGCGGGATCAAATGGATCGGTTTACGCGCCTGTAGATGGCGCAGTGATTCAATTGGATGGGGCGACGGGCGCGGTTCTGACCAGTTCAGAAACGATCTGCACTGGAACGAACACCAAAACCCGGTATGCTATCGGCACGGATGGCACGGTCTACTTGTCTGACGGTGAAAGCGGCGGTCTGGGGCAATTATGGGCGTTTACTTCTGATCTACAGACCCTGTGGAATGTCGTCGTCAATCAGATCAATGACAGCGGGCCTGCAATGGGATCGGATGGCAGGTTAGCAGTTGCCAGCGATGGTCATATTACGGTTTTCCATACAGACCCGCCAGTGACTGTCTCTCTTATACCTTTGAATCCACCGATAATCATTCCTGCATCTGGGGGCAGTTTTGACTTCGGAATCGAACTGCGCAATGACAGCGTTGTTCCAGAGACATTCGATGCCTGGATTATGGTGCAGTTACCTAATGGCAGCTGGTTCGGGCCGTTGCTAGGTCCAGCCAATTTGACTGTCCCTGCCGGGCAGGTCATAGAGCGGGATCGGTCTCAAGATGTTCCTGCAAATGCTTCAGCGGGCACCTGGACATACGAAGGGCGTGTCGGAGTTTATCCCGATGAGGTTTGGGATACCG
>JAHJDJ010000132.1 GCA_018812585.1 bacterium | reverse complement strand
TGATCTGGCCGTCTCATCACCCTTAATCGATGACGAGGGTGGAGATGGTTTCCTGGATCCGGGCGAAAGCGGCGATTTCTCCTTTATCGTCACCAACAGCGGCGCTCCGACGTCTGATCTCACGGTTGACATCGCCACAGACGATGCGGATCTGACCATTATCGATGGCAGCAGCGCTGTTCCGGGCGTGGCGTTTAATGGGCAGTACGATCTTTGCGCCGATCCCTTTGAGATAGAAAACGCTTTGGGAACGGGTTCGCGTTGGGTGGATTTCACCGTAGAAATCACCGAAACCAGCAGCGGCACGACGCTGGCGGCGCTGGATCTATCTGTCCCCATCGGCACGCCGGAAATCCTGTTAGTGGATGACGACGAGGGAGGCATAGCCGAAATCAACCATCAGACTGCCTTAAATGCGATTCGCTATGTCTATCGGACTGTCGAATATACGTCTGCGGGGGAACTGCCGGATCTCGCCGATTACGCCGCGGTCATCTGGGCTTGCGGAGCTGCACTGACTAACACCATCACACAAGACGACTACGACCTGATCGGCGATTATCTCCAGAATTCTGGAGGAAGTCTCATCCTCTCCGGTCGAGGTGTCGTTCCTGATCTGGATCAGCAGGGCTTCCTGGGGCTGTTCGATGCCTTTTACACTGGCACCACCTCCGCCCTGGTCTTGGATGGATTCGACCCCATCGTCCAGGGGATGATGTTTTCCATTACTGGCGACGGCGCAAACCAGGACGTTATGGACATCCCCACACAGCAGGGGGTTGACTTTTTACTGAATTATGTGGGCACTGACGGGAGCGCTGCCGTCATGTGCTATAGTGACTATAAAGCCGTCATCTTTGGGTTCGGCTTCGAGGATATCACTGCCAACAGCCCGGTTTTCAACGAACCGTATGAGTTGATGGCGGCGATTCTGGACTGGTTTGGGGTGGTGCCGGTGGTAGAAGATGATCCTCATGCGCCGCTACCAGCGGACTTCCGTGTAACAGGGGTGTATCCTAATCCGTTTAATCCGACGACCACGATACGCTTCGATCTGCCGGTAGCGAGCGTGGTAAAGCTCGACATATTCGATATCACCGGACGTAATGTTGTAGGGGCGAAGCATGCTTCGCCTTGGTCGGGGTCAGGGACGACCCCGACTACGGAATTCTATCTCCCTGGCTCCCATGCCATCACCTTCGATGGTTCCGGCTTGGCGTCGGGCATCTATTTTTACCGCATGGAAGCTGGGGAATTTATCAGCACGGGTAAGATGGTTTTACTGAAGTAGTCAGGATTCAGTACACGGTAAACCGTAAACCGTAAACAGAAGAGCGTCCCGATCATTCGGGGCGCTTTTTTGTAATTTGACACACTTTTTGCCTGTCTTCTTAAATATCCGATATTATCTTCATAATAGTGCATATTTGGAGGTGACCATGCAAAGATTACTTATATCCCTGACGTTTGCTGTCTTGCTTGCATCGATAATTGCTTCTGCGCAAACCATTATCCCCGGTGGTTATGTATCTGGAAGCTGGGAACCTTCCGGCTCTCCCTATCTCATCCAGGGAACAATTTATCTGGATGAAAATCAAATCCTCGCCATAGAACCCGGCGTCCATGTTATCTTCCAGGGATATTATAAGTTCAACATCGAAGGCATGCTGCAGGCCATCGGCACCGAATCGGATTCGATTACCTTCACTGCTGCAGACACCTCCGAGGGCTGGCACGGTTTACGCTTTTACGACCTAAACAGCCAACCGGACAGCTCGCGGTTGGTGTATTGTGTGCTGGAGTATGGGCGAGCATCTGGTGTAGGAAATTCTAAGTATGGTGGGGCTGTTTATGCCACGAATTCTGATCTTTTAAGATTATCACACTGTACATTTTCAAATAATAGCACTGGCGATGTCTTTGGCCACCACGGTCCTGAAGGGGCGGAACCTGGTGGAAATGGAGGGACTGGAGAAAGCGTCATTTCAGGACATGGCGGGGCAGTGTATCTAAACGATTCAAGCTTATTAATTACAAATTGCGTTTTCAAGGATAATCGAACGGGAAACGCAACAGGTGGTAATGGTGGAGATGGTCAGTATGAATCGATTTTTATTCCTTGGCAGGGTGCAGCAGGTGGAGATGGGGGAGATGGCGGAAATGGAACGAGTGGGAGTGGTGGAGCTATTTATATACACGCAGGTTCTCC
>JAHJDJ010000131.1 GCA_018812585.1 bacterium | reverse complement strand
GCGCAGACAAAGTCTGAGCGATCCGAAGCAATCTCAGCTAGACAAAGAGTAGTCCGAAGCTAACAAGGGGCTGCAGCCCCTGGCCTCTCGTCACCAGCAATACAATCTTCGCGCTCTATCGCGAACGCCTGAAATTTCGCTAACGTTCCACGAGATTGTCCGTCAGTGGCCGGATGCCTATGGGACTTCGTCATTCGCCGACAAGTCGTCGAACTTCCCCGCAATGACTACTAATATTTGGATGAGATCGCGTCGTCACTGCGTTCCTCGCGATGACTGTGTTTTATCAGCTCCGCTGGTCCTTGAGCCTCATTCATGGGGCTTTCTTTATCAATCCGTAACCCAGTGCTTCAGCGCTGGGTGAATGTTATGGTGTACAACATAAAAACGCCCCGAAAAATCGGGGCGTTTTACAATGCTTGATTAGCCGCGCAAAGTCGCGCAGCACTTTGCAGATAGAGTGACGAATGTCACTTAACCAGCATCATCTTACCGGTAGCGACATTTTCACCCGCCTGGACGCGGTAAATGTACATACCGGAAGCCATATCGGCAGCATCAAACGTGACTTCGTGGAATCCTGCGTCACGATAGCCATCGACCAAGGTACCGACCAACTGTCCGTGCAGATTGTAAACCTGCAGCTTGACACTGCTGGCAACTGGCAGCGCGAAGTTGATGTTGGCTGTCGGGTTAAACGGATTCGGATAAGCCTGTTCCAGTGAGAATTCAGTTGGAATGGCCTGAACAACCGCTTCCAAGGCGCCTTCGATCGGACCGAAGGTCCAATCAGTCAGCGCGCGTTCTTCCCAACCCTGAACGATTTCGCCGCCGTCAGAGACCGCCAGTTTTTCGATGGCGATAGCATCCGAGGTCCAGATTTCGGCAGTCACTGGATCTTCAACTGTCAGACGATAGCTGTACAGACCTTCAGGAGCCACACCCGGAATGTTGCGGGTCTTAAGGCGGTTCCCCGTCCAGCCTGCAGGCACGGTCAACTGAATCGGAGCAGGCGTGAAGTAGTAATAATTGCCCGTCGGCAATTCGATGTACATGCTGACCGCAAAGGAAGCGCTGCTGGCGCTGGTGTTGTAAACGTCGATGTTGTAATCGAAGCTGCCGCCGCCCGCCGGAATCTGAACCGGAGGAGTCACTGCAGCAATTTCGATATACTGTTCGGGTGTGTAAACGTCATCGATGAAGCGCGGGAGAATCTGGTAGCCGCTGAAGTAGGGGCTGCTGCTGTCATATTGACCCAGCACACCAACGACGGTGACCTGATTTTCCGGAATGGGTTCGCCTTCGATGTTGGTATCGCTGTCAACCCGGAACTCGGCGCTGTCGTTACCACTGGTCACCACATAATTCGTCGAACCAGAGAACAGACCCGTATCAACAAAACGAACGCCTCGGGCTTCTACCAGAACACCTTCGTAATCTTCCATGATGTTGTCGAGATCTTCGACGTCCGCCGGAATTAAGGTATTGCCGGAGGAGAGGACTTCGATGACCGGGTTGTAGCTGCTGTTATAGGGAGCATCGACTAATTCGACCAGACCGTTGTACTGGATGATCCAGCCAGTGACGCGGATGTAATCGCCGATGGCGATGATACCGCTGGCCACGACGCCGTCATAGACTGCCAGACCATAACCGCCATCCAGTTCGCTCTGGATGTAAGCTGGTCCGGAATAACCATACTGATCAGCTACGTTGACATAGCCTTCGACCGTAACCAAAGCATCCAACATCAGGGTCACACCGCTGGTATCGGTCGCGCGGATATCAGCAAGCGGGGTGATGACGGAATAATCGTGGTGCTCGTATTCGTAGTAACCCGTCGGTGCGTTCGCTGGATCGTAGGAGGTGTTGGCTTCGTTGTCGGTCGCTTCCACATAGTAGTTGACCCAGGTGCCTGCTGCTTGGCCGGGAATCGTGTTACCGTAAACACTATCGCCGGCAGCGCCGTCACCGTGCAGACCGTCGTCGAACAATTCCACTTGGACCCAGCCTGCGCCTGCGTCATAGTAGCCGTAAGCAGAAGCAACGGAAACGTCATCATAAATCAATGACGTCAGAACAACGTCTTCCATGTCATCCGGGAGATATGGATTGGGATAAGAATCATCGATGACCGGACCCACCAGACCGCCACCGCCGACTAAGTCAGATACCATACGCGGGATCAACTGATAGCCATCTTCGTAAGGGCTGCTACTGTCATACTGACCGACAACACCGATGATATCAATTGCATCCACCGGGATAGCTTCACCAGACAGTCCTGAATCGTAGTCGATGTATACGACGAAAGTATCGGTGCCGACATAGGCATTATAGGTGCCAGTACTGAACAGACCGGCTTCCACGAACGTTGCACTTTCGATCTTTAACAAGTATGCTTCATTTGCCTCGTTGAGGTCAGTTGGAACTGAGATGATCGGTGTAACATCGTTGCCTGAGGAGATGATTTGGAACGCGACTTCAGGCGTACCAGACAGCGGTTCGTCGACAATTTCGGTCAAGCCGTTGTAGAAACCAACCCAACCGGTGACGATGACGCTGTCACCAATGGCCACGCCGGAAGTGGAAACGGTGCCATCATAAACCGCCACCGCGCCGGTATTGTCATACATATAAGCGGGGCCGCTGCCACCCAGTTCAGTTGCACTGGTGATAATACCAGTGATAGTAACCAGCGAATCAAGATACAACGGTGAACCAGTCAGATCGTTGACGCGAATGTCAGCGATATTGCTGATGGTCAGCGTAGTTTGAGAATTGGTCGGCGCCGGGACGATCAGCTCTTCCCAGTCGGTGGCCAGGTTGTTGTCGACGCCAACGGTGATGCGGGAAAGACTGGAGCCGGCTATCACATCGATGGTGCATTCCAGAGAATCTGCGGGATTGGAAGCATCGCCTTCCAGGTTGTTCAAATTGGGCCAATCATAGAGGCAGGTATCGTGGTAGATCAAGGCATCGTCGATGATGCGCACAGCGTCAGTGGCTGTGCCACCATTCTGGAATGTAAATGCGTAGATCAGGTCGGGCGATACGCCGAAATAGGTCGCCACTTGATTACCACCGACCAGCAGGTAGTCACCCGCGAAGATGGTTGTGCCGAAGGGGAAATCATAGGTACCATAAGTGAAATCGGTGCCGCCCCATTGGATCTGCCAACCGGTCAGATCGACGTCGGCGACGCCATTGTTGTAGAGTTCGATAAATTCGTAATCGGTATCCGTTCCCAGGTGATCGTAGTACAGCTCGTTGACAACCACTTCGGCATTCACACCGATGCCTAAGAAACTGGTTATCAGCAGAGCACACATAAACAGTTTAGCCTTTTGCATTTTTACTCCTCCTTATGAGTCGTTCTGGTATTTGTATTTGTCATTTGTCAGCGTGGATCTAATGTAGCGCCCAATAATTAACCAGATATGAGTTCAAACCTGAATTATTGTGAAAGACAATTTTCACCTGTTTCCGGTCAAGCGGACTATTTCAGATACAGCAGTTTTGTCGTCTGAGTGAATCCCTCTCCTGTGAGCCTGGCGAAATAAACGCCTGCTGGACGGTGTCCGGCATGCCACTGGTAAAGGTGATTTCCAGAGTCCATCTGCCGCTGTAAAAGGGTTTCGAGTTTACGTCCCTGCAGGTCATAGATGGCTAATTCAATCTCCTGAGCATCGGAAAGTGAGAACGCAATATTGACTTCCGGGTTAAAGGGCTGCGGATAGGCCGATAACATCGTTACAGTAAAGGGAAGTTCCGCGGCAGGCGTCAAAGTCAGAGCCTCATCATCGATAACGGCCAGGAAGCTCAGATCGAGGTTATCTGCCGCGCCGGTCTTCTGGAACAGTTCGCTGTCATAAGCATAAAGAACGATTTCGTCCTCATCACGGATTTCACCAATTAACTCATAATCGCCCGCTGGAGCGCCAGCCGGAAGGTAAATCTCACGTTCGCGTGTAGCTCCAGTGGGCAAAGGCGCCAGATCAAAATTTTGCAGGTAGATCAGGTTGTATTCGCCGTAATTAGGAACGTCTAAGTAGAAACGAATCGTCACCGGCAAAGTCAGCGTCTCCTGATTCGTTATGGTCAAGTCCCAGTAAAGAGTGCCGCCAGTCGCGGGAATGGGCAAAACCGTCAAGGGATTGATGGCAACATCAACTGTTATGGCCGGCCCTAAAGGATAATTGTCACCCGCAATATCATAATAGATCCAGCCGTCCGTTTCGAGGATGACATGATCGTTGACGACGATTGACTTGGTGCTTAAATTGTGACCTTCTTCAGTGTGATAGAAACCCTGCAGAGAGGGATCTGCGTC
Organism: bacterium; assembly: GCA_018812585.1. Classification (GTDB taxonomy): domain Bacteria; phylum Electryoneota; class B3-LCP; order B3-LCP; family B3-LCP; genus JAHJDJ01. The sequence continues at coordinate 6,887 of JAHJDJ010000131.1, read as the reverse complement.
GACGCGTGCGATGACGTCAGGGTGCACATATCCGTAACTGTTGTTATCTTCTAAAGATGCCACGGCTGCTTCAGCATCCAGGGTTGCCAGCCAGTTTGCGTTGGTGGAGGAATACGATCCGTGATGATTGACTTCAAAGACGTTGATATCGCCGATTAATTGCGAGCAGGGCGTTTCCAGATCATACAGCCCTCCAGCGCCGCCACCCAGATCTCCGGCGACCACATAGCGGAAATTGTTATACTCGACCAGCAAACAGATGGAGCGTTCGTTTTCATCGTTTAAGGTATAGCTGGCCCCGCTCATCAAATGGCCATTAACACAAACGGCAGTGACGTTGACTCCGCCGCCCAGGTCAATTTGATCTCCAGCATTCAATGTCTGCCTGACGGAGGAAGCGGCGCTGATATAATTGTAGTAGGTTGCTGTCGTATAACCGGGATTATCTCCACGGTCATAAGCGATATCGGGCAGGTAGGAAGGAAAGAGCGTCAGAAAGCCGCCGATATGGTCGGCGTGATAGTGCGTGGCTACAGTGTAGTTAAAATCAGTGATTCCATTTGCCTGTAACCAGTTTTGCAGGGGGTACACTTCGTTCTGATATCCGGCATCCACCAACATGGTTTCACCGGTTGGCGAGATGATCAGCGTCGCATCACCCTGGCCGATGTCGAAATGCACAATCTTGAGTGTTTGCGCACTGACAGCGCTGAGCACAAAAAGCAGAACTATTAATCCTGACAAAACCTTCTCAAATCGCATCTCTATCCTTCTCTGATCATCCGAAGCCTACAGTCTTAGAATTTGCAAAAAAAAATCACGTAATGCAAGCGCGATTTTCCAGTTATACAAATATTTTTTTATTGATGGAGTTCAAAGAAATTTTTGCCGCATCACTATACAGTCGCAGAGGATCTCTTACCACCGTGTATGGTAGTGTCCACCTATTGACCCGGTATATTTTCCACGTCACTGGAAAGCGCGTACCGGACAATGCGGTTATTTCCTGTATCCGTGACATACAACATTCCTTCGTAATGAGCCACGCCTTCAGGAGTATCCAAAAGGTCGAAAACTTCTATCGACGTGGAATCGGTGGCTATCGGCCGTCCCCCCGCATACATTAGAAAATCACCGACTGGATTAAAGACCTGCACCCGGTTAGAGTCGGTATCGGCCACAAAGACCCAGTTATTGCCTAAGTACTGCTCAGCGACCCAGATGTCCATGGGATTGGCAAAGCGATCCAGTTGCATGATATCGGACGATGCGCTGAAAGCAGAGAAGAAATCACCGACACCCTCTTCGCGAATCTTCTGCACCGGAAAGAAATTCTCTTGCGAGCCGGTTTTGGTTTGTGTGAAATAGATGAAATGCTGACTACCCTGTACTTGCACATAAACTCCAGCAGGGTCAATCGTAGTACCCATTCCGTGGCCCCAGCCAGCAACGTCCTGATCGAATTCACCGTGGAATGTGTAGGCAGAGAAACCATTTTTTAAGATCACTGCGCCATCATAAACCAACGCTAAGCGGAAAACTCTGTCAGTCAGATCTGTAATATAAACCGTCTCATCTGGGCCTCCTGCAACACCTCGAAATTTCCTGTTAGGGTTCGGATCTGTAAAGAAAACATTGGGGCGATACAGGGAATCGATCCTGTCTGGATCGTCACTTCCGTAAGCGTCTAAGATGACGTATCTCTGGGGAGTTTCCAGATCCAGATAGAACCATTCGCCGAAATCCATGAACGACGTATCTTGATCAGCAGTGTCGTAAACTATCAGACTATCCAGTATATATTGGATTCCGATTTCATTGATATACTGGTTCCAGTACCAGATCGTGGGGCTGCCGGTGGCGATATAGAGATTCAACTTTTCGTCCTGTCCAATCGCTTCGATGACGTCATCAGGGCCGGTCCCAGCCCAGGCGCTGACGTCTGCTAAATGATCGATCCAGGGGCGGTCCAGAGTGTTTCCCACGCGGTCGAAACAGGCGATCCGGTTGTTGCCGCGGTCAGCCACGAAGGCAAAGCCGTCTTCACCGATAACGATATCACAAGGTTCCGAGAGCGGCAGGCCATCATTGACAGTCCAATCGGGCGCTAATTGGATGTAGGTGGTATCGCCTGATCCAAATGCCACGCTCTGCGGAGTATTCGGTAGATCCATTTTCTGCCCGCAGCCAGACAGAATCAAAAGCACGGCCAGTGTGATACCAAAAATAGGGTAGAGGGAGATGGGAAATTTAACTTGTGATTTCATGGTGATTTATCTTTTTCGCTTCATCCCAGATTAATAGGAAGTTGAATTCATGCCACCGTAAAACAATTGACTGGAAACACGTTGTGCCATATCCAATAAGCCAAAGTCGGTATAGGCGAAATCGACTTCTATCTGCATCCCCATGAACGGAACCCGAACACCGACTCCAGCGGTCCAGTTCTCTTCGCCTTTATTGATCTTCTTCCCTACCCTGAAGGCCGTCAGGTTTTTAAATGAGTATTCAGCGCCGAAAGAGAGCGATTCGGAATTATCGACCGGATGCTCCAAAGCTAAAGAGAGCAATAAACTGTGCTGATCGGTACGGAAAGCCGAACCGGCGGCTCCCAAACGAAAGAGCGTCGGCGGGGGATAATCTTCGTACTTGTGTTCACCGCTGGCATCGGTGTAGGTTCCTCCCGGACGCATGTTCGGACCGAAGTGCTGCAGCGTCGCCCCCAGCCGGATATCCCTGATGCCGGTGAAATAAAGCGTTCCCACGTCCCCCAGGAAAGCGTCCATGTTCAGATCATCCAGCGTCTCCCGAGCGTATTTCAAACTGACGCCCACCGAAAAACGGTGCGTTAAGGCGATCCCGTAGGAAGCTCCCGCCATAAAATCGCCGTAGGAGACGTATCGGTCAGTGCCGTGTGGGCTGGTGACGGTGGTCTCTTCGAAATCGGGCAGTGACAGCGACCCTGCGAATAAGCCTACTGCCTGGTTCTGCTTGAAACTGTGAACCCAACTGAAATAGCTGTACTGCACATCCGCGGGCCATTGCAGGAAGTTGAATAGCACGCCCGATTTCCCCCGCATCTTCACCATGCCTGCCGGATTCCAGTAGAGGCAGGAGGGATCGTCGGCGATGGCAACGAAACCGCCCGCAAGACCTTCTGCTCGTGCACCCACACCGATTTTCAGGAAGGTCATCGATGTCGTTCCAGCGCGCTCAGTGCCCAGCACCGGGAATAGGTTCTGGGCGGAGGAAACACGGACCCCAAAAAGGATGATTAAAGCTGTAACGAGATAAAGTTTAGTCTGAGATTTCATCGCTTCAGTACTATTTAAAACCTAACCCCCATGCCGAACATGACCTTGCGGGGTTCATCATATCTGGATGGATCTAAGGTAACGTAGCCTAAATTATTTTCCCAGGTTACCGGGAAGGGATCCCCGGGTTCGTAAGCTTCACCGGTCAGCGAATTCAGGGTATTCGGGCGTTTGAAGTCGAACAGATTTTCTACTTCGACGAAGACCGACAGGCGCACCGGATCGATAGGGAAGTCTTTGTAGATCTTGGCATGCACCAGATTCCAGGGATCGGACAGGGCGCTGTTGGTTTCGGGATCGTACTGTAAGTCCCCGGTCTCAGTCAAGGTCGCTGGAGTATAGCGTTTTCCGGATTGAATTTCCCAACGCACTGAACCGCCCCAGTCATCCGGCAGTTTCAAACCGAAGAGATAAGGATGATCGCCCTCGCCCACGCGATAGAACAGGTCCAGGGAAATGCGGATGGGTCGATCCCAATTCAGGTAGGATTCACCCAGGGTGGAATTCTGCAGAAGAACGTTCCCTGCGGCCGCCTGCAGATTTGCCGTCGAACTGGATGATTTCCCAGTAGCAATCTGGTAAGTGGCATCCAGTCGCGCAGTGATACGCTGCCAGCGCATCCTGACCCGCATTTCCAGGCCGCGTATACGGGCGTTGTCGATATTGAAATACTGATAGTAGGTGGTGCCGCGGTTGACGTCACGAATTTCAAAGGAGGTGGCATAATTGAAAAGGTCTTTGTAGAAGGCCACTAATTCGAGAGTCCGGTCGGCGCTGAAGCGGTGCCGCACACCCATTTCATAAGCCACTGTTGTGGTCGGATCCAAATTGGGATTGCCGAAGAGCTGGAAAGTGGACTGAGTGCCGCTGCTCAGCTTGGAATAGACGTACGCATATTTGGGCCGCTGATTGAAGTGGCCGTACGAGAGGAACAGAACGTCGCCTTCAGTGATGGGGTGTGAAATACCCAGCCGCGGGGAAATATGCCCTTTGCCGCGGTAACCCATAAATTCAAAGGTATTGTCGTTAAAGTACTGCCGGGCTTCATCGGTCAAAGCATAGGTGTTGGGGTCTGCGACGGCTCTTTCGATATATTTCCCCGGGAACCAGGAATCGAAGCGCAGTCCGATATTGGCGATCATTCCTTCGAATTCGACTTTGTCCTGCACGTAGACGGCGGCGGCGGTAGTGTAGGCCTGATAGGAATCCCAGTCCCCCCCCAGCAAACCTTGTGACACACCCAGCCACGGTTCGTTGATGTGCAGCATCTGCAGTTCGGTGTTTTCGACATCAAGACCGGTCTTGACAGTATGACGTGTCCCGACTTTAATCGTCAAATCACCCTTCATCGAGTAGCTGTCTGAATGATGATCGTGCCAGAAGTAACCATATCCGGTATCATACAGATCGTCTCCGGTGCGTGTGATGATATTGCCCAACGGATCAGAGAAGTAGATGGTCGGTTCGAAATCGAAAGGTTGACCTACGACGTAGGTGGAGTCATCGTAATCGAAAGCCTGTGGCGCGGCATGGACCCGGTTGTAGAACCGACCCAACTGAATTTCGAAGAACGCTCGCTTGGAGAGCGTCTGCGTCCAGGTGATGCTGGATTGGATGCCTTCCCAGGTGAAGGTGTTATAATTATCCAGTATATTAGAGTAGCTTTCAGGGTAGTAGATTTTATCTTCTATCAACGGTTGGAAGTAACCCTGGTTGATCTGCAGGGAGCGTCCGTAGGAGAATTGCAGTTTGCTGCGCGGTGTCACCCACCAGGTGTACTTACCCAAAGCAGACCAGTTATTCTCTTCTGCGGGCGCGAGGAGGTCGTAGTCTTCATTATAGGGGCTAAGTTCGTCTGCATGTGGGAGATAAGTATCGGAGATAAAGCCATAACCGTTGAAGAAGAAACCGCTCTTGCCGGGGAGGAAACGGTCGAGCAGAGGGTCAGGGCCGCCAAATGAAAAATCAGCAGACCGCACCGCTTGATTCTGGCTGGGGAAATCGCCTAAATTGTCGGTTTTAAGGCTCACTGAACCGGATATCTTCTCGCCGCCCTCTTTGGTTTTAATGTCGATGATGCCGGACATCGCGTCGCCGTATTCCGCATTGAAACCGCCGGTGATAACCTCCAGCTCTTCAATGGCATCAGCAGACAGGTAAATCCCGTAGCCGCTGCCGGAAATTGGATCCTTAATACTCAAACCATCGATGCGGTAAAGGTTTTCATCAGCACGCCCGCCGCGAATGTGGATTTCGTTATTTTCTTTGGAAACGCCCAATTGATTTGCCAGCAGATCCTGCACGTCCTCCACGACCAGGTTTTCGATCTCCTTTGAACCTACCCTCGTACGGGAAGCGGTGTCATCGACTTCAATCAAGGGCTTTTCGCCGATCACCACAACCTCTTGACCGGCAGAAAGAACGGTTGGTTTCAGTTCGATCTCTAAGGCTTTTTCGCCCGTCACAGTGATCTGCACGCCGCCGATGATCTGTTCGGTATATCCCAGGCAGCTGACGCGCACGTCATACGCGCTGGAAGGGATATTGCGGATGTAAAATACCCCATCCAGATTGGTGGCGGCGCCAAAGTAAGTGCCGGGAATGGTCACGTTGGCATTGGCGACAGGTTGGCCGGTTTCCTCATCGGTCACAGTACCGCGCAGGTCGCCAGCTTGAACTACCGCGGCTAAAACCAGCAGCGCCAGACTGCAGGCGACAGAAATGATTTTAATGGACTTGTTCAACGTTCTGATCATTTTATGCTGAAGGAATTCGAATCTGATTTCTGTTTTCCTATTCGAAGAGTTCAATAAAAACTTTCCGCAAGTATTCTGGCAAGGTGCCCAGGCCGTTTAATTCCCCTAAGGGCGCGCTGATATAAACCAGGTCGAGATCCGTGCGGCGGATGCAGAAACCTTCGGGATAATCCCAGATCACATCTTCGTTGATATTGTAGAGGATTTCGCCATTCTCTGCGGCCGTCAAACCCTGCATGTTACCAAAACTGAAGATGGTCATAAAACCCAGTTCTGGCCAATCTTCCTGTACTGGCATGAAGGGCTGGTTGGGCATGATTCTGGCGAGCCCACCCTCAAATTCTGCGATAGGTAGTAAGCCATTGGAGGTATCGATCTGCAGAGCGCTGATGAGCATTGCGCCGTCATTTTCAAGATAACTGGTGATGGCGCTGGCGGCTTCGATGTAGTGGGATAACTGGAAGTAGGAGTACCAGAGCACCTCATCAAAGTAGTTCATCGTCGCCAATACGTCGCTCATGGCATAGGGCAGATTAGAGCCGACCTCCCAGACGGAATATTCACCGTCGATGCCCTCCAGGGTATCAAAAATGGACTTGTAGAGATTCAGATGCTCATTGTTGGCATCCAGACTGTAATCATCGATAATCAGCAGATTACCATAGGGGGCGACGACTTCCCAATAACGATCGCTGGTATCAGGGAAACTTAGCGTCGTGCTTGCTGCGCCTGCAATATCGACAATCTTCAGGAAAAATCGGTGAAAGCCGGGTTCCAGTTCAGATAATCCAACAGAGGTAGCTGTGCCGGGCAAGGC
>JAHJDJ010000130.1 GCA_018812585.1 bacterium | reverse complement strand
CGGACCACGCAGATGGCGCATCGAGCCGGACTCCGAATCTAAAATTGCAGCTGAAAATGATTGCTTATGGATGTCAAATCCGATACATTGCATCTTGCACCTCCTTCGTACGTGTGGTAATGAAAAATATTCTGTTTACCACTTATACGCACAACACGCGGGAGGTGCACCCTTTTTCATTCTACCTATGGTGCTGCCCCGAAGGGGCTGACGAAGTCAGGATGTCCCGGTCAAGGACACTCACTTATCCTGCATCATCCTAAAACCACACCATCTCCAGCCCGTCATCCTGAACGCAGTGAAGGATCTCATGAATCCACATCTGGATGTCTTGCAATCCGATAAATATTGACATTTCAACAGAGTCAGTGAAGAGGGTTCAGACTGACTTTTGAGGAGGTAAAAGAGGTATTTTGGGGTGAAATTACAAATGTAAAAGTATTCCATGACAAATCTGTCATTTTTCGTCAATTATGACAGATTTGTCGTCGATTTACGCCAGATTTGTCATCTCATAATATTAGCTTCTATCTCACTATAATTACTGCCTTTAGACCATCGTTTCGAGGAGTTATCCACACTCCGATGACAGATTTGCCGAAAGGTACGACAGATTTGTCTATTCACCGATTATTTCTTCGATTATAGCTCATATTTTACCCTTTCCAGAGTCCCCGAAAATTCGTCGATTCGGACGCCAATCGCGGCTCTGTCGGCATTCAGGATGGTGACGTCCTCCGCTCTATCTTGTGATCCGGCGCCAATATCCTTTCAGAGCCGCTCAAAAGATATTTCACTTCCTACTTGACCTTTGTTATTCAAAATTGTATATTGACCGCATGGTCATTGACCAACTGGTCACAAGAAGTCTCGATTTATGAAACACCCCCATGGGACGGAGGCTTTTGACACTCTCCCCCACCCAAAAAAGGAACGCATCTACCAGGCTGCCGTCTCAGAATTCGCAGAGCGCGGTTTCGGGAAAGCATCCATGAACAGGCTGGTGGAAGCGGCGGGCATCAGCAAAGGCAGTCTGTTTGTCTACTTCAAATCCAAAAGTGGTCTCTTCGATGCGATCATCGATCTTGCTGTAAATCGCATCAAGGAGCATTTAAGAGAGGTTCGACAGTCGACGGCTGATGATCCATTCTCTCTGCGTATTTCGGCGCTTCTGCGTTCTGGATTCAGATTTGTCGATCAATATCCCAAATTAGCGAAGATCTATTTCGAATTACTACAATCAAATGACGCTCCGAAGTCATTGCAGAAGATGGTGCAGACGCTGAATTGGCAGAGCACCCGGTTTATCGCCAGTTTCATCGAAGACGGGATTAAACGCGAAGAATTGGATTCCGAAATAGATGTCGTGCGGACAGCTTTCCTGATTAATGCGCTCTTCGAAAAGTTGCTGCGTTCGTACTACAGTGAACATTTAGCGCCGGAAGCCGGTTTATATGCCGCTGACGCCATCAACATCGATAATTGGGTGCAATCCACAGTTAATTTCGCCACCTTCGGGGTGTCTCGATTTTCAAAAGGAGAATTTTAATGCGAAAATACCATATCATCACCCTCCTGCTTTTTTCCGCGGCCCTGCTGTTGAATAGCGGTTGTCAGAAAAAGCAATCACCGGTCGAAGATGTGACGCTGCGCTTCGGCGTCCTTCCCGTGATGCAGGCACTGCCGCTTTTTATTGCAGAAGAGCGAGGCTACTTCGCTGAGGCAAATGTAAAGGTGGAGTTGATTCCTTTCAATACCGCGGCTGATAAGGATATCGCCATGGTTTCAGGGAGTATTGACGGGCAGTTCGCCGATCTCTTCACCCCGATTGTGCTCGAGGGTAACGGCGTCGATATCTCGATTGTAGCCACGAATTACGATACTCAGGATGATCGCCGCATGTTCGCGATTCTGGGGAAACCCGGCGCTGACATTTCCAATCCAGGAGAGCTGAAAGGCGTTCCTGTGGCGGCGTCATCAAACACCGTCATCCACTTCGTCATCGAAAAGTTACTTACAGCAGGCGGGCTTGATTTAGATGAGATCAAACTGGTTGAAGCGAAGAACATCGGTATTCGCTTCCAGATGTTGATTACCGGGCAGGTCGATGCGGCAGCGCTGCCGGAACCCTTAGTTTCGGCCGCTATAGGTCAAGGAGCAGTCATGATTGCAGATGATTCTGGAATATCTGCCAGTCAGACCGTGCTGGTCTTCAAGGAGGACTTTGCTGAAACCTACCCGAAAGAGGTCAAGAACTTCCTCGCTGCTGTCAACAAAGCTGCTGCGTTTATTTCCCAGAATCCCGATTCCGTGCGTGACGCTATGGTTCAATACGCTCGCTTGCCTGAAGCGATGAAGGATAGATTTCGCGCGCCGCTTTTCCCTGCGCTACATGCGCCGGATCAAGCTTCCGTGGATGAAGCTGTCCAGTGGTTGGAGCGGCAGGAAGTGCTGAGGAAAACTCTGCATTATGAAAATTTAGTGAGCGATGTCTACCTCCCCTGAACTCATAAATATTGACAGAGTGGCCAAACGGTATTCTGCAAATAGCACATCCGTTGAGGCTGTACGAAATGTCTCGTTCACCTTAGGCGAGACCAATTCAGTTGCTCTGGTGGGGCCTTCCGGGTGTGGTAAATCAACTCTGTTATTGTTATTGGCGGGATTGGAGCAGACTACCCGCGGCAAGATCCTGTTTCAGGGAAAGCCCTTGACGGGGCCGAGCCGGGAGATCGCTCTGGTATTGCAGGAATACGGACTTTTCCCCTGGAAGACGGT
>JAHJDJ010000129.1 GCA_018812585.1 bacterium | reverse complement strand
GGGTTGGGATATTGTCTAGGTTTCTATTCTGATTCTCCTATCCTGAAAAAAGTTCCAAGGAATTTACTAATAGTCTTGTGCCCATTCAACCCCGACCACCACCACCACTTTTGACCTGCCTGAAGCTTCAAACGTAACCCTCTCGATCTTTGATGTTTCCGGCCGTCAAATCGCCAGCATCGTGGACGGTTGGCGTGAGGCGGGATCGCATGAGGTAACCTTTGATGGATCGGATCTGGCGTCGGGCGTGTATTTGTATCGGCTGGAACTGTCGGGGTCAGGGACGACCCAGACTACGGATTTTTCCGCTACCGGCAAGATGGTGCTGATGAAATAACAGGAGGATAGACATTCTTGTCTGTCATCAGTAGGGGCGAGGCATGCCTCGCCTCTACACCTCGGTGTACCTCGTGTTAGCCTTTTTTACGTCCCTGCAGCCCCGTCAACTGCCGGATTCACCTCCCAGCATCACTAACTGGAATTCTTTATTTGAAGATGACGGTTTCCACGTCATCCCATACGACGTATTCTTCATTGCCTTTTCCCATGAAAATGAGGATGCCGTCGTTGCTGTCACTGACGTCCTGGCCGTCTTCCAGACGCAGCTTTTCGCCGTTTCGCAGCTCCACTACGGCAGCATGCCGTCCTTTTGGTGTAATCGACTTAACCATGTGGAAGGGGATGTTGAATTCCATATCGTCCAGGCTGCCATTTAAAATTTCGTAGCCTTCAGCTTCATCTAGATCATAAACAATATCGCCTTCAAAGACGCCGCCATCGACGGTTTTCACCGTTCCTTTTAGTTTATCGCCAGCTTTATAGGCATCGTAACCTTTCCCAGATCCATCTTTGTCCTGATAAATTACTTCTTGTAATTCGTTCCAACCGATTTCGGTCTTCCCATAGCGGTCATCCCAAACGTAAATTCCGCGGTTGTCTTCGTTGACGTCGTTGGTGCCGCGCAATTTGAATTCACGACCGTCTTTCAGTGTAACCAGACAAGACCGCCGGTTCATCCTCTTGATGGATCGAATATTCCCGAATTCGATTTCCATATCACCGTTATCTGATTCGCCGTCTAATACGTCGGACGAGATGCATTCCTCAGCGTCCCACATGACAAAACCATCGAATTCCTTTTCGTAGGTAATTACTTTGCCGCGCAGCCGATAACCATCTGATTTGGCATCTTTGGGCGTATCTTTGAAATCGATGGTGCGGATATTATCCCAATCGATATTTAATGTCCCCAGATTTTCATCTATCATCCGGATCTTGACGTCAATGTCACCACCACTGGTAACGTCGACCTCAGAATCGTTCTTCATCGTCAGGGTAGCCCGGCCATTCCGTCGGTTCTTGATGCTTTTAATTTCGCCGAACTGGCAGATGAAAAGATGTTCTGAAGCTATCCAGCCACCACCGTGTATCCGAATCCCGAACAAGGTAAAGTTTTTATCTCCCCGGTCGTGGTCGCGTGTGTCGTTGGGGAGATAACGCAGCCATGGATTACCATCTTTGCTGGCGTTAAACAGATCATCCCAGAAGACTTCCTGTTTGCCCCAGCGCATGGTGCCTGTGTATGTGTCGCCGTCTCGCGTCGTGATGGAGCCGTATATATATCCGTCATTTTCGGCGCCAAAAGCGGTTCCGGTGAGTAGAATTGTCAGTGTCAGAAGCATGATCGGTACGTGTGTCCGGAACATAGCTTTCCTCCTGTTCTCTATTTTAGAATCTGAACGTTTCTCCGTCGTCCTTAGTATAGTCGGCCTGTTCAAAAGGTTCGACATTACCTTCCCACTCTTCTGCAGAGAGAGTTTGTAGGATCTGGTACATCTTTTGATGATAGATGGGATCAGCCGTCAATAAGTCGCGTGTCAGCGCTAAAAATTGAGTTTCACTCAAATTACCCTGATCGCTCGCCAGCACGATGGGATCGTCCTTCTGCATAAAGGGAATCACGGTGCTGTGACTGGTATAGCCAATCACAAAGGCGATTGCCAGAACCGCAGCGTACCTTAAGGTTGTATATGCCACAGACTTAAGTGAGATGCGCTTGGCAGTCCGCTGGGGAGTCTGTCTCTCGATCTGTTCCCAGAGAGCCACCGGCGCTTGTATTGCCGCCGTTTCTGCATCCAGACGATCCTGCAATCGCTGAAACCTCTCGAATTGCGCCAGGCAATCCGGACACTGTGCCAGATGTCTGACCGTTTCGGTTAGTTCTGCTCCGCGTAATTCGCCATCGATCATAGCGGAAATGTTGATCTGGTAATTCTCGCACTGACTCATCATTCACCCCTGATAGTCTGCTAAGGCGGCGGCAACTTGTTTGCGCGCCCGGAAAATTCGCGTCTTAACTGAAACCAGCGACCAGCCGGTAATGTCTACAATTTCTTTATAGGGAAGCTTCTGCATCACACCCAGCGTAAACGCAGTCCGGTAGGTTTCATCCATCTGGGAAAGAGTTATTCTCAGACTGGATTTGAAATCCTCGTTGATAGCGTATTCATCCGGTCCTGGATTGTGTGAAACTAAATTCATCTCACCCTCTAAACTATCTCCGGCAGGATCGGTCTTCCTGCGGATCTGTTTCCTCTTGCTGTCCAGAAAAAGGTTACGTCCAATAGTCATCAACCAAGAATTGACCTTGCTCATCTCGCGCAGAGTATTCTCTGAACGCATCGCTTTGATGAACGTGTCCTGCAGCAGATCCTCGGCTTGATGAGCGTTACCGCAGAGATTGATCAGATACAAATAGATTCCGTTGGAATGCTCCCGGTAAATAGCTTCCCAGTTGATTAACGACGTTATGGTTCTTCCCCGAGGATCTGATTTGTCGATTGTGATTCGTGACGTCATGCGCCGTTCCAATTATTAGACGCTCTTCAAAACGAAAAGTTACAATTCAAGTAAGCAGTATAAACCGAAAAAGCCGCAGAGGATTTTCTGCGGCCTTTTTCGTACGCCCTAAGGGATTCGAACCCCCAACCTTCTGGTCCGTAGCCAGACACTCTATCCAATTGAGCTAAGGGCGCAAACGAACAATAAATATAGGATCTATCCTTCCGTGATGCAAGCATTTCTTCAGGATATTCTCGTCAAATTCTTCCTCTTCTGCTGACCGGATTACAAAAACAGTGAGAGAAACCAACACCATTCAATACGGATGACGCCTGTCACCCCCAGGGGGTAATATCCTCCTTTTAGCAGTTTAAACAAGATTCGCTTGATCTTTGAAAAAAAAAGATGTAAATTGCGAGCTATCGTAAAATCACCTCATTCCAAAGTGGAGTATGTGCATGGATGGTCTGATTTATCTGGATAATGCTGCCACCGCCTGGCCAAAACCGCAAAATGTCTATGACTTTGCAATCGACTTCTACCACAAAACCGGCGTCAATCCCGGTCGCAGCGGATTCGATATGGCCATCGAAGCCGGGAACATTATAGAGGATCTGCGTAAACGCTTGACTAAATTCTTCGGAGGAGATGAAGATACCCCGGAACGCCTCTGCTATGGTTATAACGCCACCGATGCCTTGAATTTAATCATCCAGGGACTGCTGTCTGAAGGCGACCACGTTATCACTACCAACGTGGAACACAATTCCGTCATCCGTCCGGTCAATACAATGGTGCGCGATGGCGGCGTGGAAGCCACTTACGTTCCCTTCGATTCCTGCGGCTTTATCGACCCTGAAGCTATACGCCGCGCCATAAAACCAAACACTAAGCTGGTGATTGTCAATCATGGATCAAATGTTCTGGGTACGGTTCAACCTTTAAGGGAAATCGGAACGGTCTGCAAGGAAAAAGGCGTCCTCTATGCAGCAGATACGTCTCAGACTGCCGGAGTTGTTCCCATCAATATGAAAGAGATGAACCTCGACGTCATCGCTTTTACCGGCCACAAATCGCTGATGGGTTTTACCGGTATCGGTGGGTTATGCGTCCGCAAGCATCTCGATATCAAGCAGACGCGCAGCGGTGGCACCGGAGTACGGTCTGCACATCCCTACCATCTGGAAGAATACCCCTACCGCATGGAATACGGCACCCCCAATATGGTCGGCATTGCCTCGCTGTGGGCAGGCCAGGATTTCCTCGACCAGGAGGGCATTGAAAACATTCACACCCGCGAGTTGCAGTTAGCACGCAAATTGGTCGATGGACTGCGCGAGATCAAGGGCGTCGAAATTTACGGCTGCGAAAAGATGGATAATCATCTTTCTACCATTACCATCAATGTGAACGGCATGGAAGCCGGCGACGTCGGCATCATGCTGGACGTCGATCACGATATTGCCACGCGTACCGGCCTGCATTGCGCTCCCCTGGTGCATAAGCAGTTAGGCCTGGTGGAACGTCATGGAGGCGTGCGTTTCTCCATCGGCGCGTTTAACACTGATGCTGACGTCGAAGCCGCCATCAGAGCCATGCACGAAATCGCCGGTAACGTGAAATAGTAAGATTTCGACAATCAATCATAAGAAAAGCGACTATCAGGGTCGCTTTTTTTATAGGTAAATTATGCCTGTTAACAGAATTCTCAGGCAAGATATTTCCCTTGATAGGGACTATCGTGGATCATGATAACCAGGCGCGGCAAGGCACATAGTTTGCAGTCCGGAACCATTGAGAAAGTCATATCTGGTTATCTGATGAAATCGAGTAACGGCGCTTTACCGCCATTGACCGTCTTACAATTGTCTCCCTCTGAAGCTTTGCCCTGCGTCTATATCGCCACCTACCCGCGCAGCGGCACAACCTGGATGCTGCGTAGTTTGATCTTCTTGTTAGGTGGACAAGAGGCTGAAGTCGATTCTAAGAATTACAGCACTCATACACTGCCTTTGATGAGTGACAGCAAGATCGGGTTCAAACACCCCATCGAAACTAATCGGCCTGTAATCGTGAAGACCCATCTGCCGAATAAGCTGTTTTTTCAAAACTGCACCCACTCACGAACGATTTATATCTTGCGAGATGGGCGCGATGTCTTAACCTCCTACTATTTCTTTAAACAGCCCCGTGCCTGGAAGCGAAATCCAGAAGAAATACGATTCGACGCAGATGAATTCGCCCGTGAACTGGAAGTAGAATCTGTGAAATGGGCAGAACATGTCAGCGGATGGCTGAAAAGGCCGCATGTATTTTTCACCGCTTACGAAACCTTAAAAGTGAATTATGCGGAAGAAATCAGCGCAGTAACTGAATATGTCGGATTACCGCTAAAAAGGACAATCAAAGATGCCCAGGTCGAGTTTGTCGATAACTTCACGCCGGATAACAAGTTCTTCCGCAAAGGAATTATAGGCGATTGGCAAAATTACTGGGATGACCGGCATAAACGGATTTTCAAAGCCAAAGCGGGATCGGTTCTGATGACATTAGGATATGAAAAGGATAACAACTGGTAAGTATATTAGCATGTGTTAAAAAAGCGACCGGTTCGGTCGCTTTTTTTTCTTCAAACTATAAACTTCCAACTATTTCATCATGATCATCTTGCCGTTGGCGTTGAAATCGCCAGCCTGGAGGCTGTAGATATAGACGCCGGAAGCAAGTCCGCTGCCATCGAAGATTGCTTCGTGGACGCCGGCATCACGATGACCATCGATCAATGTCGCCACTCTTCGCCCGGAAACATCGTAAACCGAAAGGTTTACCCGGCTGAATGCTGACAACTGAATGCTGATTGCTGTTGTCGGGTTGAAGGGATTCGGATAAGCGCCGTGCAGCGCGTACTCACTGATAGTTTGACTTCCGCCATCTTTGATGATTTCATCGAAGGGATCGGTCAAGCCATCCGGGACCCACGGCTGAAATCCAACATGATCACTGCCCTCTTTGACGAACGGGAAGAAGTCCTCGTCGAAGATGATATATTGTGAATGCCATCCCACGCGGGCGAAGAACTCATAATCCCCGCCAGCCCAGCTTCCTGGTACGGGGAAGTACATGTTCGGGCGATTGATGCTCCACACCGGTTGAAAGTCACTGAAAGATCGTTTCACCACGGTTGCGGGGTAACCGCCCTGATATTCGATGTCCAGCCAGGCGTCGAATTCGATAGGCGTCGTCTCATCGTGTTCGATAAGAATATCGAAATTCAGAGCGCCTCCACCGACCGGAATAGGCGAACCGCCGAGATAAGTCAAATCAACGTTCATGGACCAGCTTGGAGGCGGCTCAACCGGATACATTTCATAAACCGCGATCAAATCATTGTTGTTAGGATTACCTTGCCCCAAAGCTCCCAGCACCCAATGTGTGCTGTTCCACTCATTCGTGAAGCATAGTCCGCCCGCCGTATTCGAAGAATATCCCTGCGGTAACGGGAAATTATAACTGTACCCCGTAAATACTTTATTGATAGGATCGAATTTAAAAACAGTAGTACTGGCAGGTGAACCACTCTGGTCGTAAATCCACAACCAGGGCCCATTGAATGCGGCATCATCCCAGGCCATGCCATAGACCCCCAATAGACCGGATGGACCTGTCCAGAACACGTTGCCGGCGCGGTCAAACTCATAAATCGGACCGCTGAAGGATGCCGTCCAGAAGTGATCCGTGGCTGGATCGTACGCCAGCGCTCGGTTCGGATTCGACGGGCCGGTGAACATCATGCCTGGAACATCGTTGCCGTCCTCATCGAAGGCGTAGATGTTGTAATCGGCTGAACCGTACAGATACGTGCCGTCAAAGGTCAGATCGCGGAATCCCCAGCCCCATTCAAGAATTTGAGGCATTCGAGTTATAAGATTGCAATCCGGAGTTAATATATTAATCCAATTAGGTGGAAGACCGGTAGTGTTTCCACCGTCCGAGACGTACCATTTATTATACGCAAATTCGACTCCTAAACACATAACACTTGTCGTTACTGACAGATCATAAACCGCCAATATATCCCAGGAATCGTCGGACGGATTGGGATCAGCAACCGGGCCCATGTTCGGCGCGGAGTCTGTTGCAGACGTCAAAGCTTGCAGTTCCAATTCCGTCTGATCTAAAGCCTGTACCGTAGTAAAAGCGAACATTACCAAGAGAAGCACAGCAAAACCTGTAGTAAATTGCCTCAAAATTAATCTCCCTTGTAAGTAAATGTTGCAGAAATTGGGTAACTTTAATATAAGCATTAATTTCTATGTTGTCAAGTGATTTTTTTGAGGCGAAGAAAGTTTTTTCAGATCCCTCAAAAAATATGGGCACCCCTTCCGGGATGCCCTTGAACGTTGCTCATTCGCCGCGCAGGATCGCGCCACGTAGTGGTCCCGACTTGCTCGGGATAGCATCCTGCGAAAAAAGAGGCGTATGCCTCACTTCATCATCACCATCTTGCCATTGGCGCTGAAATCGCCAGCCTGCAGGCTGTAGATATAGACGCCGGAAGCCAGACCAGTGCCATCGAAGACAACTTCGTGGAGGCCAGCATCTCGATAACCATCGATCAGTTCAGCAACCTTACAACCCTGCAGGTCATAGACCGTCAGCGAAACTTTGCCTGCTTGCGGCAGAGCATAGCTGATGGTGCTGGTCGGATTGAAGGGGTTGGGATAGGCGGCATGCAGAGCATATTCCATGGGGACTGCCTCAGTTACCGCAATCTCCTCAATGCCGAATGGATCACCGTAGTTGTCCCAGTTATCCACCCAGAGGCCATCGCCAGTCGTCATTTTTTCAAAATCGAACGAATCAGTGTACCAGACATCATTTGGATAGATGCCAAGATTGGCGACGTATTCGTAAACTCCCGCGATCGCTGTACCGGGAACATTCTGCGTTCGATACCAGCCTGTAGTCGCAGATGCTTCCAGGTTGATCGTTGCGGGGCCCATCAACGGATCTGAGGTCATGCCCAGCGGATCGACATATTCGAGCCAGGCGCCGACTTCAACGTTGTAGGTTTCATTATTGCCCACAAACGCATAAAAATCGAAGCTGCCACCTACAGCGGGAATCTGTATCGGCTGAACGACAGGCACCAGAGACAATTCCAGATCGGGCATTTCTGGAATAAAGACCGGATAGATACGGATACCCATTTCATCGTCTGGTTCTATCGGCCCGGAACCATTATAGGTGATCTGAACTCCAACCGTGCCATCTGCATTTTCTATGCCTACGGTGGCTGATGGGAAGGGAGTCACGGTTCCCTCTTCAATCGCTCTGTACATGTAATCGATTGTGCCATCCGGGTAGAGGATTAATTCGAAGGTGAAATAATCACCTGTGTATGATGAGCCATAATGATTCATGCTGTCCCATTCTGCGACGAAGAATTGACCCGCTGGATCTGCATAATACCAGACCGAACCGTAGTTGGTCGAGGAGGGATTCATATCATCCCAGTAGGGGGCAACCAGATCATTGGGATTTCCTGTGCTGGGGATAGCAGCATTCGAATAGGTTGTCGACGTCGATGTAAATGAAGCCCACCCGTTTGAACAGAGGCGGATGCTGCTATGATAAACACCGCCATACCAGGGGAAATTCATCCCAATGTCAAACGGACCTACATTCTGATCATCACTGACAATGCCCGAGTTAGTTCCTGGGTAGTCGAAATCCGGGTGAGATGGATTAATTTCGATCCAGTCGTATGGAATTTCTTCAAACGCAGGCGGCCCGACATAGAATTCGTCGGTCATCATCTCAGGACCATCACCGCTGGCGTTGTAGGGTATCACACCGTAGTAATACCATCCTTGCAGTGGAATCGTATCATCTGTGTAAGATGTGTTCAGACCTGCCAGATCAAAGGTGGCGGTTGATGCGCCATAGCGGTTGATCGTGTAGCCGTCGATACTGCCTGCCGGGAAATAACCGCCGTGCATTCCCATGGTCGGATTGTCCCAGGTCAGCTCCGCGACCAGGTCAGTCCCGACACCTTGACCGGTCAGATTCTCCACGCCCGCGGGCACATCCAGACCTGCCCAGCCTGAACCATTGGCGGGAATACCATTGCCGTAGCTGTTGACACAGTAAACGCTGTAGTCATAGCTGCCGGCAGCCGGAACAGCGTCAGCATAGCTGGTAGCGGTCGCGGCCAAGGATGCATGCGGAACGCCATCGCGCATCACTTCTACAGAGGTGATGGGATACAAACTGATCGGTTCGCCGCTGATTGTCGTAGTCGGGAGATCCCAGGCCAGGTCGATACTCAGTGCGCCGCCTGCATCCGGGGTTACTGTGAAGTTGGTCGGTGCTGCCGGAGCCAGAGGATCGCCTGCCACATACATCTCCAACAAGAAGATTTGATCGTCTGGAGTGCCCTGGGTCATACCACCCAGAAGATGCCAACCAGCGTCATATTCGTCGGTGAAGAAGGCGCCGCCAGCCATCTGATCGGTGGATCCTGGCAGTAAAGGAACTGTGTAGGAAAAACCGGTCATGACGTAGTTGATGGGATCGAACTGATGGAATGTAGTCGAAGGTGTACCGCTTTGGTCGTGCAGCCACAGCCAGGGACCGTCAGGAGCTGCTCCATCCCAAGCCGCGCCATAGACGCCTGCCAGTGTGCTTGAGCCCGACCAAATTACATTGCCAGCACGATCAAATTCATACAGCGGGCTACTGAAGGAAGCCGTCCAGAAGTGATCTGTGACCGGATCATAGGCCAATGCACGGCAGGGGGACACTGGACCAGAAATGTTCATTGCAGACACAGGATTACCATCCAGGTCAAATGCATCCACGGTCAAGTCATCAGAACCGTACAGGTAAGCGCCGTCATAAGCCAGATCACGCCAACCCCAACCGGCGGACGACCACTGCGCGATCGCTGTTACCAGGACACCATCACGGTCGAATTTGTACAGATAGTTAGGCTCACCTGCGTTCCCGCCGCCAGTAGCGAAGAACCAATCCTGAGCAAATTCGGCGCCCAGCAACTGGTTGTCAGGCGCTGCTAAGCCAGCGTTGAATGAGTAAAACAGATCCCATTGATCATCCACTGGATTGGATTTTACTACCGGACCAATGTTCGGAGCGGCGTCTGTTGCAGACCTAAAAGCTTGCAGTTCTATTTCCTTTTGATCCAGAGCCTGGACCGTTGTAAAAGCGAGCATAATCAAGAGAAGCAGTGCAAAACCTGTAGTGATTTGCCTCATTGTTAATCTCCCTTGTTAATAAATGTTGCAGGAATTAGGTAACTTTTAATATAATGATTAATTTACGGTTTGTCAAGAGATTTTTTAAGGCGAGTAAAAAATATTGTGGCGCAGCAGAAAAGGGCACCCCAGATGGGATGCCCTTGATTTTAGCTAATTTGCCGCGCAAAGTCGCGCAGCACTCTGCGGAAATAGTGACGAACGTCACTTCATCATGATCATCTTGCCATTGGCGCTGAAATCGCCAGCCTGCAGGCTGTAGATGTAGACGCCGGAAGCTAAACCGGTGCCATCGAAGTTTGCTTCGTGGATGCCGGCATCACGATAACCATTGACCAGTTCTGTGACCATACGACCCTGCAGGTCATAGACCGTCAGCGAAACTTTGCCTGCCTGCGGCAGAGCATAGCTGATGGTGCTGGTCGGGTTGAACGGATTCGGATAAGCGCCGTGCAGCGCGTATGACGTCGGCAGGTCGCCAACAGTCATCACTTCTGCTTCATCCCAATCGGTCCAGGTAAATTGGGTGTTGCCGCCAACATTGTCGCCGGCTGTTTTTTCGAACGTGAAAGAGTCGCTGCTGTAAACGACGCCGCCATAGACGCCTGCGCCCAGTGTCATGGTATAGGTGCCTGCAGGAGCGGCTTCCGGTACGTTCAAAACGAGATCGCGTGCTGCGTTTCCGCCAGCAGGCATATTCAGGTTACGGTTGATCAGGTTGAAGATATTGGCGTTCGGCAGTGTCACATTGACCCAAACGTCAAAATTCTGCGTGGTACCTTCGTTGTTGGTAACTGAGGCATTGTAGTTGACAGGACCGCCAGCCGGTGGAACGGGCGAACCAGACTGATAGGTTATTACAGTCGAGATATCAGGCATGCCACCACCAACGGAGTAGATACGGATACCAGACAGGGCAGTCGGATTGATCGGACCTGAACCATTATAGGTCACTTGAAGACCGGTAGTACCTGTGCCATTTTCAATGCCGACAGTTGCTGAGAACGCAGTACCTGGAGTCAGGTCAGCGTACATGTAATCAATGTCGCCGTTAGGATACAGGATGGCTTCAAATCTGTAATTACCACCAGTGCTGTAATTGGGCACATCATACCATTCCACGACGAAGAACTGACCACCTGGATCAGCGTAATACCAGATCGAGCCACCCATGGAAGGATTCATATCATCCCAGTAGGGAGCGACCAGGTTATTCGGCTCGGTAGTGGTCGGGATCATAGCGTTGGTGTAACTGGTTGCAGTTGAAGTAAACGTTGCAAAACCGTTCGAGCAGACACGGATACTGCTGAAGAACGAGTTGTCATAGGACGGGAACGAAAATCCTAAGTTGAAGGGACCCAGATTCTGATCGTCACTAGTAATCCCGGTGTTGGTGCCATTGTACATCACATTCGGGTCATTCGGATTGATTTCGATCCAGTCATAAGCGATGGGTTCGAACGGTGCTGGACCGACATAGAATTCGTCTGTCAAGACTTCCGCTCCGGCGCCGCTGGCATTGTAAGCCGCGATACCGTAGTGGTAGAAACCCGGATTCGGGATGGTGTTATCCGTGTAAGCAGTATTCTCACCGACCAGATCAAAGGTGGCCGTGCTCGCGCCGTAACGGTTGATGGTGTAGCCATCAATGCTGCCGGCGGGGAAGTAACCGCCATGAGCGCCCACAGTTGGGTTATCCCAGGCAAGTTCTGCTACCAGAGTTACGCCAACACCGGCGCCGACGAAGTTATCACAACCAGCCGGAACGTCAAGACCTGCCCAGGCTGATCCGCTGGCGGGAATACCGTCACCGTAGCTGTTGACACAGTAAACGCTGTAGGCATAGTTGCCGGCAGCTGGAACCGCGTCAGCATAGCTGGTAGCGGTAGCGGCCAAGGATGCATACGGAGCGCCATCGCGCATCACTTCGACAGAGGTGATGGGATAGGAACCGATCGGGGAACCGTTAACGGTGGTAGTCGGGAGATCCCAGGCCAGGTCGATATTCAGAGCGCCGCCTGCATCCGGAGTAACCGTAAAGTTTTCCGGGGCTGCCGGGGCGAACGGATCGGCCGCGATGTACATTTCATAGACCGCAAGAACGTCTTGCGGTGAAGCTTGACCCAGCGCTCCCAGGACCCAATGAGTGCTATTCCAATCAGAGGTGAAGCAGAGGCCGCCTGCTATGTTTGAAGTGTAGCCCGGAGGCAGCGGGAAGTTGTAGCTTACACCCGTCATCACGTGATTGATGGGATCGAATTGGAAGACAGTAGTGCCAGCCGGTGTGCCGGTTTGGTCATAAACCCACAGCCAGGGACCATCCGGTGC
>JAHJDJ010000128.1 GCA_018812585.1 bacterium | reverse complement strand
CCCATCGCTTTCATAATTATAAAACATCGAATATATAATACAAAAAATAGTATAAATATTGCCGGATAGATTACTGCATCTCTATAGTAATGAATCAGTTTCATTGGTTTTTTCCAATCTTTATTTTATACGGCGGGTAGCCAGGCTGGCTTGTCCGCCGGATTTATTTTAATACAACGCGCCGGTATCCCCAGCTCTGCCTGGCCATTCAGGGCGGTGGGTTCTCTTTCTCCGCCCCGCTAATCCCCCAATATACACCCCCACTCCCCCAAATGTCAAGGAAAAACATCAAGGTTCACGGATTGGAACGGGGTTTGGCTATTAGCTGTTAGCGGTTGGCAATTGGCAGTTAGCTGAATACGTGGGATTCATCCCACTGAGCAACATAACCTCCCGCGGGTTCCGCCGTAGGCGTCCCTTCGGGACAAACCCGCGGGAGAATGAGCTATTCACCCACCCACCCCATTTCCCGGGAATGCACGGACACTTTCGTGATTAATTTATTGCGTCACGGCGCGGCCATGACGCCCCAGGCAAAATTCTTCACTGTGTTCAGAATGACCAATTTCGTTATTGTGTCATCACGAGTTCAGCGATAGCTGGACGAAGTGATCTCATCCAACTGAAGGGATGTTAATTTGGATGAGATTGCTTCGCTTCGCTCGCAATGACCCGACTGCACCATCAAACTAACGCGGCGAACCAGGGCAGGGCGATCCAGAGTCCCAAGAGGGCAAGAGTCCAGTGGAGGCGATTGCGGGTGACAAGCTGTGTGCCCAGTACCAGCAGCAGCAGCAGGAAGGGAAATACCGGCAGGAAAAAGCGCGCTTCCGACTGGTAATAGCGCAGGATAACGGACAGGTAAGCTAAGCCGTTCAGGCCAATCGCTCCCGCGGCAATCCAGAAGACAGGTCGGCTGAGACGATGCAGCGCCCGGCAGCCGGTGTACGACAGCGCCGCGCTGCCGACGATCAGCAGTGGATAGACGACCAGGTCTACAGGTCCCCCCCAGATCAGATCGTAGGGAAAATGGAAGGAACGCAGGAAATAGACCCCGGACATGCCCAGCCGTCCGATATTGCCTACAGAAATGTACTCCACGTGCCCGAAACCGACGGTCAGCGGCAGCAGACTTCCGTAGGCGTTCAGGTTGTGCAGCAGCCACGGCGTCAAACCGGCGAACGGCAGAATAAGCGCGGCCATCAGGTACCCGCGATGCGCTTCCTTGCGGTAGTAAAGCAATCCCCAGAAAACCGGCAGCAGCACGATAAAGGATACCTTCGTCCACAAACCCGCCGTCATCAACAGAATGGACGCCCAGTAGAGCTTGCGGTCAAATCCCGACAGAGCCAGATGCAAGGCCGCGGCAAAGAACAGGCAGGCCAGACAGAACAGCAGACTATCGTTCGTGACCAGCGATCCAAAGCGCAGCGGAATGCCGGCCAATGCCCCTGACAGTAGTACCGCGGAGGCAGCATCCTGCCCGAAGTGCCTCCTGACGGCTAAAAAGAGAGTCGTCAATCCGGCTAATGATAAGATCAGCGAACCAAAGCGCACCCAATACAGTTCAAAGCCCGGCGTCAACCTGCGGCCATTGGTATAAAACGGCTGCATGAGGCTGTAATAGAGCGGCGGCTGGTAGTACTCGTATTCATTGCTTTCGGCGCCTACCTGAACGGAGGTGGTCTGCACCGGCAGATCATGGTGATCAGCCAGATATTTCACGTAGTTCAGGTGGGCGGCTTCGTCGTTGAAATAGGGAATTGCGGAGGGTTGATGATCAAGGGGAACAGCGAAAAGCAGGAACAGGCGGCTGAAAAAGGCAAGGGTGATGAGAATCCAGAAAGAACGGCTCATTTCCCCCACCCTGCTTTCTGCACGATGGGCCTCAGCCAGTTCTTGATCCGCGCCATGGGGCGTTTAGCCAGGAAGTTGTCCATGAATTCAGTGTCGAACTGTGTCTGGAAGGCGACCAGGTCTTGCTTCTTCAACCAGGGCGTTTCGATCAGCGGTTTATGTAAAACTTCCGGGTCGGATTGAAAGAGGACGTCGCCTCTGGCATACTCCGCATCGAGATACCCTTCCCTTTGGCAAAGATCGTATAATTCCGTCCCGCGGAACGGCGTGGCGATGAAAATTCCAATACCATCCAGATCCAGCGACAAGGCATAATCTCTGGTGCGTTCCATGGAGTCTATCGTTTCGCCGGGCATACCCAGCACGAAATAGCCATTGACCGCAATACCGGCTTCCCGGCACCAGTTGCGCACTCGGCTTCCATCTTCGGGATCGAGATTTTTCTTCATCACCTCTTGAAGGATATGGGGATCTCCCGATTCGAAAGCGAGATTGACAGATCGGCAGCCGGAGCGGCGCATCAATTGAATCAGATCGCGGTCAAGGTTCTTGATCGAGATGCCATTGGGGGTAATCCACTGCAGCTTATGGAATCGTTCCATGATCCCTTCGAAAAGGTCAACTGCACGCTGGCGATCGGCGGTCAGGTTATCATCTTCAAAAGCGATGACGTCGGTCTTGTAGCGGTGGACCAATTCATCGATTTCAGCCAGGACGTTCTCTGGAGAGCGTTTACGATACTTGCGCCCAGCCACGCGGAAGGCAGAACAGAAGGTGCAGCGATAAGGGCATCCCCGGCTGGAAATCACGGAAGCGACTTTTAAGCCCTGCCGAATCCAGCGGCCGCCACTGCGCTTCAGATAAGTTTCAAACGGCACTAGATCTCGAGCAGGGAAAAGCAATTCATCCAGATCGGTGATATGATCGGTCTGGATGCGGATCTGCTTACTCCCTTCCCAGTGATGAGCGACGCCGGTGAGGTCGCCTTTGATGCAGCCGTCATGTAGATATTTCACGAACGAGCGCTCAGCTTCACCCAGCAGCACTGCGTCAACGCCGTTATCCAGCAGCGCCTCTGGATCGACGGTGGCATGCATCCCACCCGCCACGATGGGAACGTCCGGCATCGTTTTTTTTAGTCGCTGAAGTATTTCAACTGATACTTTAAGACGTGAGGTGAAAGGAATGGATATACCGATCACTTCAGGTTCTTCCTGAATCGCCCGAGTGACAATTTCAGGAATGGACAATCCTATATAAAAAAGCTCTTCATGGGGTTCGCTGACGGATAAACCGAGGCTGCCGTCTAAGAGAGTTACCTGATGTCCCGCGTCACGAACCGCGGCGGCCAGATAACCCAGACCAAGGGGAAAAGGCACGGGTTCGTCAGGGTTGGAGGATTTCAGCGGCGGGTTTATCAGTAGTACTTTCAAGGCCAGGGCACTCAAGTGAGATCTATTGTTAAAGTATCTCGGAAATAGCCCAGTGAGCCGAAATTCTCCTTGAACTTAATTAGTCCCCAATTGGGGTCCATATTCAGGGTCGAGGTACCGAAGTCAAGATGCCGAAAGCCGTTGCGGTACGCCCATTGCATCGTGCTGTACACCAGCAGGGGCACGGGACGATATTCCTGATAATCCCAGTCATGGCAGACATAGAATATCAACACGACGCGGGGATTGCAGATGAAGTTCAGGATTCCCGCTAC
The DNA here is from genome assembly GCA_018812585.1 of bacterium. GTDB lineage: Bacteria > Electryoneota > B3-LCP > B3-LCP > B3-LCP > JAHJDJ01. Next base: position 23,432 of record JAHJDJ010000128.1, on the reverse strand, counting down.
GGGAATATCTTTCAAGTAGATCAGGGTCAGCGAGAGTTTATCACCGATCAGATCGCGCAGTTTTTTCAATTCATCGAGACTGTGGGTGGGGGTAACTCCTAAACGCGCTCGATTATCTGTCAGCAAGGGATAGAAGGTTTCGAGGTTTTCGTCTGTCAGGTCTAGGTCTTCAGCCACTCGCAACTCCGATTTCATCGCTTTACGGATAGCGGTGCGAGTCTTGTTGCAGAGCGTTTTGAAAATATCGCCGTCGGGATAGATCAGGGGAATTGCCTGCGTAATCTCCCTTTTGACATAGCTGAACCCGCTCTTTAAGAGATTAAAGGCGACATAATCCTCAGGCCAGGTGGAATAAATTGAAGGCGGCTGCGTCAGAGATATCTTTTTGAAGCCTTCGCTTTTGGCATATCGAATAAAGGTCTGAGTCAGATGAGCGGATTGTGTAAAGGATAATCCTGGCGGATGCGTCAATCCACCATACGATGCTCCAGGATAGGAGACCAGGGCGCGCTGACCATCAACCTCACGATCTACACCAGTCAGAACCACGCGCGGTTCTTCTCCCACCCAGAAAATCAGATGATGATTTTCAAAGCGGCCATCAGGGTGATACGCTAAAAATGAGTGATCCTGAAATATGGTGCCGTTGTCCGCGCCGCGGAGAGCTTTATTCCAGGCTTCAAAGTCGGTATCAGGAGTATATCTGGAAACGCGATAGGGATTTTTCCCTCGATTTCCGGGTAGAGTAAAGGCAATATCTGGGGACAAAAATTCACCTCAAGGTTGATGGGATTATTATCCTTCCCTGGCTAATAACGCTTCAACTGCTAATTGGTATCCGATGGATCCCAGACCTGCAATTTTACCGATGCAGGCAGGCGTGATAAACGAGTGGTGGCGAAAGGATTCACGAGCTTCGGGCAGCGAAAGATGCACCTCAATCACGGGCAATCCGACCGCTTTGATGGCATCGTACAGAGCGATGGAGGTGTGCGTAAACGCTCCCGGATTGAACACCACACCAGCCACCTTGCCGCGGGCTTGATGTAAGCGATCTATCAGGGCGCCTTCGGAATTCGACTGGAAGGTCTCAAAGGTGACCGCCTTGAATCGTTTTTTCAGCGCCTTGATGATGTCATCCAAGGTTGCTTTTCCGTAAACTTCAGGTTCACGGATACCCAGGAGGTTCAGGTTCGGGCCGTTGAAGATTAGAATTTTCGACATAATTAATCCTGCTCGTCGTTGGTAACGTCCAATTCAAGTTCTGCGCTTGAATCGCCTTTTAAGTTGATCGATTCGGGTCGAATATTTTTGCCCTGTGAATCGGCATAAAGCACCAAGTCCGCTTTATGTGGAGCGTGCCTGTTTGGAACAGATACGACGCCGTAAAATCCCACATATTCGATCATAGCGCAATGCGTGATGCGCACCGGCGCTCCCGTCGGAAACGGGAGGATGATCTTCGCCAACATGCGGGAAACGGGACGATTCAAGGTGTCGCTCATGGCGTGGATGATACGGCTCAAGGCAGCGTCCGGCGTCATCGGTCTCTTATACCAGGCTCCCGTGACCAGGTTGACATAAGCATCTGCGACAGAAACTATTTCCGCATAGTGATATATTTCATTAGCAGCGTATTTCCGCTTGGATACGGGCGGCAGGTGCTCCCCTGTCAAACCTTTTGGAAATCCCTTGCCGTTTAGTTTCTCGTGGTGTTGTAGAAGGCATTCTTTAGCAACATAATGCCCTTTTGAATGATATTCTAAAAGGCTCACGCCCAGCATGGGATGTTTACGGTATAGTTCTATCTCCTCTGCGTTTAAATCACTACGGCGCTTAGCGGCAATTTCAGGCATATAGGCCTTGCCGAGATCGTGCAACAGGGCTCCCAATCCCAAATGGATGAGCTGTTCAAATTTAAACTGATACTGATAAGCCAATAAAATTGAGATCAAGGCAACGTCGACGCCATGTTCACGCCAGCCAACGCATTTTGAAAAATTCAAGAGCGCATCCCAATGGGAAAGCGACTTCAGATGCACATCTTCAACCAGATAGCGAATAGAACCAATGGTTTTATCAATCGGCGCGACATAGCGGTCTTCTGAGACTTTTTTAACCAGACCATCTATTGTTTTACAACTACGCCTTTTGGATCTCAAGACGATTAAAACTTCATCGAAAATATCCCGTAACTGCTGTTTCAAGGTGACCAGAACGCTGTCATCGACCGGATCATCGATGGTGATTCTTTCGGTTCCCGGCTCTGCAATACAAATATAAGAAAGGTTAAGATTCCGCACTCTCAGAATGAAGGTATCGGTAAGTTTATTCCCCGCACCAAGAAGAAGTTTATTCTTGTCTGTATAGAGGGGCTTAGCTAAGATCATCCCTGCGGTCAATTTGTCGGAACTGCAGTAACGCATAAAAACTATTTTCCCCTCACGAGCTTTCTTTGATCCGCTTCATACGATGCTTTAAATGTTCCAGAGCATTACTCAAAATAACGTTACTGATCTGATCCGTCACAATCGGTTTGCCGATATCTTCCAGAAGCACAAAATGAGGTTTACCGGCTTTGGTCTTCTTATCATTAAGTATCAGATCCATGACCTCTTTAGGACGAAAATGAATCGCCGGGATCACCTTGAGGTAACGTTCCAGTAACTGGTGGATTGTCTGGCCGATTTCATGATTCAAGGAGCCGTGCTGAACAGAGAGATCGACCGCAACAGTCATCCCCCAGAAGACGGCTTCACCATGACTTAAAGCCGCATAATTGCCCAGCGCTTCAAGTGCATGACCGATGGTATGTCCGAAATTCAGGTTGCGGCGCAGCCCAGCCTCTTTTTCGTCTTGCGCAACGATATCAGCCTTGAACTTGACGCAGGCGGTGATGGTCTCAATTAACGTCGCAGCGTCCCGCTGAAAACAGCGGTCATCCGCGCCCTGCTCAATTGATCGATACAACGAGGCATCACCGATCAAAGCGGTTTTAACGACTTCGGCGAAGCCCGAACGGAATTGGCGGCCATTAAGAGTTTTAAGAAATTCTACATCGATCAGCACAAAGGCGGGTTGATGAAAGGAACCGATCAGGTTCTTCCCCTCCGGCAGATCAACCCCTGTTTTTCCTCCGATGGAGGAATCGACCATAGCAAGTAAGGTTGTAGGAATTTGAACGCAGGGAATGCCACGCAGGTAAACCGATGCGGCAAAGCCTCCAATATCTCCGACGACCCCTCCGCCGCAGGCGACCAGCGTATCACCGCGTTCTGCTCCCATAGTGACCAGAATCTGACAGACTCTCTCGATTGTGGCTATCTGCTTTTGTTCTTCTCCCGGCGGCATGACGATGATGTCCGTATGAGAATTGCTGCAGAGTCCGCCTAAGTTTTCGTCCCACGCTGCAACGATGTTCTTATCGGACAACCAGAAGGCGCGCCCCTGACCGTGTTTCTTAAACAGCTCGGAAAACCTTTGCCGAACGCCCTCTCCAATTACTATGGGATAGTTCTCTTCAGGCAATTTTACTATGATTTCGTTTGTCATGGGGAACAATTTAAGGTGTATTTACTATTATGCTAATCAATTTTGCTAAAGTCCAGTAAAACTTTAAGAGACTCAGACGCTGAAGCAGCTTCAAAAGTAGATAGTGCATCTTTGAACGGGAATATGGCAGTGATTAAAGAGTCAACATCAAGCATATTCTGGCGCAATAAATTCAGCGCCGGGGCGAAAGGTCCGCATCTTGATCCGACAATCTGAATTTCATTGATAACCCAGGGAGCGGCGTTGGTTTGGAGTTTTCCGGCGTAGGTGCTTTTCAGGATTAACGTACCGCGGGGATGCAGAGATTTGATCGCAGTATTGAATCCTTCCGGAGTGCCGGACGCTTCAACGGCAAACTGATAGCGCGTTGCAATTGGATGGCTATGGTGAACCGCGTTAATGCCCCACTGCTGAAGCAGCGCGATTTTGTGCTCTCCCCCACCGATACAGTCAACCTCACAGCCATGCAGTTGCAGAACGCGGGAAATCAGCAGCCCTAATTTGCCGTCTCCAATCACCAGAACCTTACTATGGGGCGATATCTTGACCTGCTCAAAGATTTCCAGAGCGGCAGCTGCAGGTTCAGTAAAGACTGCGGTTTTATCGTCTATCTCATCTGCAACGACGTGGAGGTTATCCAATGGCAGAGTCAGGAATTCCGCGAAAGCGCCATCTTTTCCGGCAATTCCCAGAACCGTTCGATGCGGACAATGTCTCTGCAAGCCCGCATGACACCACTGGCATTTACCACACCCGCAGTTGATTTCTCCGACGACCCGTTGCCCGATTAATTCCCTATCGGGATCTTCCTTGCTGTTAACTTCTACAACTTCACCGACAAACTCATGGCCGGGAATCCCAGAGAAATCCAGGTAGCCCTTGACGAGTTCCTGATCGGTGCGGCAGATACCTGCCAGCTTGACCTTCACCAGCGCTTCGCCGGGAAGGGGAACAGGATTGCTGACGTCCCTGACAACCAGGCGCGCGGCTTGATCGGTTTTTTCTATTACAAGGGCTTTCATAGCAGGCAATCGACGCAGGTAATCAGTGATTGACCTTCCATTTCTGTTGGTTTTTCGATACGGAGGATGTCCAGAATGGTCGGCGCGACGTCACACAAGGCTCCTTCTTTACGGAGCCGCACCTTATGAACTTTATCCATCACAAAACAGGGCACTAAGTTGGTGGTATGCGCGGTATGCGGACCACCATCGTGGGGATCGATCATCATTTCGCAATTTCCATGATCTGAGGTGAGAATCATGGCGTAATCGTGCGCATAAGCCGCGCGCATCACCTGCCAGACGCCGGCATCAACCGCTTCAACAGCTTTAACGGCAGCTTCAATAATGCCGGTATGCCCGACCATGTCAGGATTGGCGAAATTCAGAACGATGAAATCGTATTTCTCACTCTTCAAAGCCTCGACAGCTTTGGAGGTCACTTCCGGGGCAGACATTTCCGGCTGGAGATCGTAGGTAGCCACCTTGGGTGAAGACACAAGTTCACGGTCTTCTCCAGGGAAAACACGCTCTTCACCGCCGTTGAAGAAGAATGTGACATGAGCATACTTCTCTGTTTCGGCCAGGCGTAACTGCCTGCGGCCTGATTGTGACAGTATTTCGCCCAGAATGTTATGCAGCGACTGCTTGGGGAACATGACGGGGAAGTCATAGTCCTGGTGGTAGCGGGTTAAGGTCGTGTAGTGCAGATCCAGCTTATCCACGGCGAATTCACTGAAATCCGGCTGCGTCAGCGTATTGGTGATTTCACGAGCGCGGTCGGCTCTGAAATTGAAAAACAGGACCGCGTCGCCGGACTGAATTTTAGCGATGGGTTGATCGTTCTCCATTATTACGGAGGGGTCAATGAATTCGTCGGTAATTTTGCGGTCGTAACTGGCCTGAACGGCGGCTTCAGCGTTATCAAACCGGAGCCCCACGCCACGAACCAGCGCCCGGTACGCCTTCTCGATGCGTTCCCAGCGATTATCCCGGTCCATGCCGTAATAGCGGCCAATCACGGTGGCAATTTTGCCCGATCCAATCTTGCGGCAGAAGTTTTCTACTTGTTGGATGTAACCTAAACCGCCGTGTGGCGGGGTATCTCGCCCATCCATCAGCGCGTGGATGAAAACCTGCCGCACGCCTTTATCGTGGGCGGCTTTTACGATGGCTTCCAGATGATGTAGAGACGAGTGAACGCCGCCATCGCTGACCAGCCCCATAAGATGCAGAGGGCGGTCCTGACTGATGGCATAATCGAAAGAGGCGCGCATTGCTTCATTAGCCTGAAACGCGCCGTTTTCAATGGAGAGGTCGATACGGGTGATATCCTGGTAAACCACTCGACCGGCGCCTAAATTCTGATGTCCGACTTCTGAATTACCCATCTGGCCCTGGGGTAATCCGACCGCTCGACCGGAAGCCTGCAGACGACACAAATCATACATTTCAAAGATTTGATCCAGGTGCGGAGTATTCGCCAGTTTAAACGCATTCGATTCATCATTATCGATAGATGATAACCCCAGACCATCCATAATGACCAGAATCACACGGTCACGTTTCAGCATATATTTACAACCTCGAAGGTCATTGGTGACGTTTCACGGATTGGATGATGATGTAGATACCACAAATAATCATAAGAGCAGGGAACCATACATTTCCGAACCAGGCTATCCCGAAGACGATATTTTCCCATCCCCAGGGGGAGAATAAGAACCAGAAGGCTATAGCGATTAGAATCACTCCTGGAACCAGGCCGCCTTTGCGCAGCGGATCGAAGAGAAACTGGACGACAAACGCGATTCCCAGCGCCATGAGAATAAAAGGCCAGAAATCCCACCAGGGAGCGATAAAGATGTGATGCTCCTTGAAGTAGAAAAACAGACCCAGTAGAAAGAAAAAAGTGCCGGGAAAGACAGCGCCGCGATCCTTGGTTATCACACCAGCCAGGAAGATACCAGCGCCCAGAATCATTAAGATTGTCGTCCATTCGATGTGCCAGCGATACCAGTGGTTCAAAATCAGCACGATTCCGAGTATCAGCAACACCCAGCCGAAAACGCCGGAATGTCGACGATGGGACATAATTCCTCCTTAAGTTAAGGTTCTTCCGGAATGATGAACATGAGGATAACATAAACCAGGACGGCTCCACCGGCAGAACCTAATCCAACCAGCACCCAGAGGATGCGAACAATAGTCGGATCGATATTGAAATACTCTCCTAAACCACCGCAAATTCCGCCAATGACCCGGTGATCGCGCGACCGGTGCACCGAGGACGGCTTTGGTGGAGGCGCTTTTTCTTCTGTCGTGGAGGTTTCCTCGGCAGCGCTGGATTCGGTGGTTTTCGGCGGAATAGTCGGCTGCCTACTTTTAGTGATGGCGATGCCGATCAGTAATCCGCCTATCAACACCAGGAAAAAGAATGGAAAAGCTGACCAGCCATGCCAGGCAAAAATGCTCCAACACCCCCAACCAGTCCAGAAAAACAGCATCCCAATTCCTATAAAGATCAGGATGATACCGACGATAATCCCCACCGCTCCAGTGGAATTTGTCGGTGTTGTTGCGCCGTCCTGCGGCGGGATAATCAGCCAGCAGATGATGTAGGCCAGGATACCGGTGCCGCCCACCACCGCGGCAACCAGCCACAAGATCCGCACGACCATGACGTCGATGTGAAAATACTCAGCAACGCCGCCACAGACGCCGGCCAGCACTTTCTGAGTATTCGAACGGTACAACCTGCGATAGGCTGCGTTCTGCGAAGTTTTATTCTCTTCAGTATCGGACATAGTACCGATCCTAATCTCTTTTATTAGAGAGTATTTTAAATTGTAAAATTCCCGCCGGAACCTCAACAGTCACTTCATCTCCCACTCTTTTTCCGATCAAGGCTTTTCCCACCGGGGACTGAACCGAGATGCGGTTGTTATCAATATCAGTCTCTTCAGCGGAAACCAGCGTATATGTCACGTTCTTTTTACGTTTAAGATCTTTCAGTTCTACCGTTGAAAGCATGGATATTTCATCTGGCTCCAAGCCTTTCGGATCGAAGATCTGAGCACGTGATAAAGTATCCTGCAACCGGATAATGCGGCTTTGCAGCATACTCATTTCTTCTTTTGCTGCATCGTATTCGGCGTTTTCAGAGAGGTCGCCATGTTCGCGCGCAATTTCCAGCTTTTCTGATATTTTGGGCTGTTCAACCTCTATTAGCCGCTTTAGATCGGTCTTAAGTTTTTCTATCCCTTCACGGGACATATAAACGAATCTACTCATCTTGTCTCTGGTTGGTTAATGGATGCCAGATTGGCTTTTGAATGGTGCTTGGCACGTCGTAGTAAAAATGGTGACGTGAACCTCTGCTTGAATTCCTTTCCTGCTTTAAAAAATCTTCCAGACCCTTCACGATTCCCTGCGCAAGATGTTTGATGAAACGTTTATCACGCAGCAGGAGTTCCTCATCAGGGTGAATCATAAAGGCGCATTCAATCAGAACGGCCAGCATGTTCGTGGGTCTGGCCAAGGCTAAATTCTTGTAATACAAACCGTGATCCTGCAGACCGCTCGCTTCCAGCAATCGGCTATGAATCGCGGCAGCCAGATCGCGGCTTTGCGCATGATAATAGTATACGCTGCTGCCGTTTAAAAGAAACGGATTGCTTCCATCAGCAATCGCATTATTGTGAATCGATAACAGCATCTCCGCGCCGGCAGAAGAGGAATAATCTATACGTTCGTAGAGCCCAATTGCTGTATCTTTCTGCCGGGTCAAAATGACTGTAGCGCCCTTCTTCTCCAGCAATTCCTGAAGTTGAAGAGCAATCGCCAGATTAGCGTCCTTCTCCGCTAATCGTGTCGGTCCGATAGCTCCCAGATTATCTCCTCCGTGTCCAGGGTCAACCGCGATCACGCGATTTTTCAGTACACTGCGCTCGATTTTGGGAGGCCTCCGGAGTTCAATAATCAGAGCATTTCCTTCGAAATACGCGTCATACCCCCAGAGTTGACTGATTCCGGTGACTATCTCCAACTGCAGGGTGCGGTCACTGATTTTGCGCCAGCGAATGTCCCGAATCAGGGAATCGGGTGAGGCAAATTTAATCTGATCCATATGAGCCGTTACGCCGAAGAGTTCAAGCAGCAATGAATTGCCTGCCGGAAATTCGCTGATGGTAAAGGGCAGTCTTTCCCGCAACGGAATTTTCAGATAGGCTGCGCTTTCATCCGCTGCAACACTCAGCGAATGAACCAGAGCGCTGGGAGCGTCCATCGACGTCGAATCCCGCTGGATGAATCTGTCTTCAATCCAGCCATGCAGATTATCGTCTAAGCTGATACGGTAATAGGATGAATTGAACGAATCAGCCCAAACAACGGTACCAGCGGGAGGGAAAAACCAATATCCGCGGCGCGGCGCGGTTTTAACTACAGCATGGCTGTCGGAGACCACCAGGCGCGCCGGCAGATGGGACAATATTTCTTCCAGATATTTCTGTTGCTCCGATTGCAGGTAGGCTAACCTCAAGGTATCTGGCGCAGGCAGCGCAACTCTGAAGGGATGTTCGTATAGCACTGAATCACCTGCAGGCGATACTGCCAGAAAGCGGTAAACGGTATCCTCATTCATGGGAAACCAGGCCAGAAAAGCTCCATTATCCCACATCTCCGCTTCGACTCCATTGACGAATACTCGGGAATCATACGGCGAAACTGATCCCAGTGCAAAGGTTGAATCGACATAAGGATCAGGGAGCTTTTCTCCTGAAGTCCCGACGTCTTTGGGATAGACAACGTCAAAGATCAGCGGCTGTTCCGGCAGTACGGCAGGCTTCTTTCCGCAACCAGAGATTATAGCGGCGATAAGATAAAGCAAAGCAACCTGTCGGAGATGAGCTCTTGTCATGGGCTGTGCCGCTCATAAAGGATTCGTAAACCTCGCAGCACCAGAAAAGGTTCCACCGCGTCGATCACTTTTGAATGTTGGGCGATGACGGGAGCTAACCCTCCGGTGACAATGACTTTTCCAGTAGAGCCCAGCTCTTTCCAGATCCTGCGGCAAAGCCCTTCCAGTTTTTCCACGGTGCCAAACATCAATCCCGCCTGAATCGATTTTTCCGTCGAATCTGCGATGATTTTATCCGGAAAATGCAGTCGAACCTGAGGTAAACGAGCAGCCTTTTGATGCAGGATCTTCTGTGAGAGTTCAATGCCGGGAGTGATAACGCCACCCAGATAATCGCCATTTTCAGCTATGATGTCAAAAGTGGTTGCCGTGCCAAAATCGACGACCACCAGCGGTCCTCCATGCATTTCAAATCCGGCAACGGCATTACAAATACGATCAGCGCCTACATGCCCCGGGATATCATATTTGATGGTCAACGAAGGAGTTGTGGCGGCACTGACCTCGTAAGGTACTATGCTGAAATTATTTCTCACCATATCCGCGAAAATAGTGGTCATATCAGGAACCACTGAACTGATAGCCGCGCCGCTGATCTGTTTTAAATCCACTCCGGCGAGGCGACAAAGAGAGGTAAAACCGATCCAGGCTTCATCTGCAGTCCGTGACACTCCTGTCGTCAGACGCCAGTGATGCCGCAGCTCGTCACCCTGGAAAATACCCAGCACGATGTTCGTGTTGCCGACGTCGATGGCTAAAAGCAGTCGGTTGTCTGATGGATCACTCATTGAGACGTCACCTTTGATATGCCATCTGAACTGGCCAGATGGATGACTTTCCCTGCAGAATCTTCCAGGCACATTTCTCCGTGAGGTCCTAATCCGATGAACCTTCCCTCATAGACCTTATCTCCGCTGATCACTTGAAACTGTTCACCTAATCCCCAGGCGGAAGTCATCCAGGCTTTTTCAATCGCTTTTGTGTCGATGGGTTTTAACAGATGCACGTTTTGTTCTGCCTGTTCGATGAGGTTTTCCAATATCTGTTCGGGTTGAATCTCAACGTGTGTGCGTTCCGTAAGCGAAGCCGCACGATTCCTGAGATGTGGAGGAAAATCATCGCGCTGTTGCTTCAGGTTCAACCCAATCCCCACAATGACCGCGCTTCGTCCGGATTTATGCTGTACTTTTTCAGCCAGTATTCCACCAAGCTTACGATCTTCGATATAAAGGTCGTTGGGCCATTTCAACAATAGAACCCGGCTGATTTGCTTATCGGGGATAAACTGCAGGATACTATCGCGGACAATTATACCAGCCCACAGGGGCACCCAAGTCCAGAGCGCTTCTGGGCCGCTCGGTTCTATTAATGTGGAAAGCCACAGGCCCTTTCCCGCCGCAGAATCCCAGGTTCGGCCCTGGCGTCCTTTTCCCAGAGTCTGCCCATCCGCGATGGCGATTGCGCCTTCTGCTACACCCTGATGGAAGCTCTCCTTCAAAATGTCCTGCGTGGATGTTACCGTCCCCAAACGGATAATGGTTTTACCAAAGGTTACTTTAGCCATTTAAACGGCCTCAGATTGATACTCTCCCCAACAGTTTCTTAAAACATCACTGATTTCACCCAGCGTCGCGTATCGCCTGACCGCTGCTAAAATCACAGGCATTAGATTATCGTTGCCCCGCGCGGCAGATTCAATTCGGCTTAACAGTTCGTTTACTCTGGATTGATCGCGAGTACTGCGCAGCTCCTGTAGTCTTTTCGCCTGATCCAATCCAACTTTGGGATCAACTTTCAATATCTCATGAGGTGATTCGAAATCTGCTTTGTATTTGTTGACTCCGACGATAATCTGCTCTTCTTTTTCGATGGCGAGTTGGGCACGATAAGCTGCCGCCGCGATTTCAGTCTGGAAGAATCCTTGTTCTATAGCAGGGACCGAGCCGCCCATGGCGTCAATTTTAGAAATCAACGCTTCCGCTTTAGTATGTATTTCATCGGTCAGATGTTCCACGAAATAGGATCCAGCCAACGGGTCGACAGTCTCGGTGACGCCTGATTCGCAGGCGATGACCTGTTGTGTGCGCAACGCCACGCGCGCAGAATTCTCGGTGGGCAGTCCCAAAGCTTCATCGCTGGAATTGGTGTGCAGTGATTGCGTGCCGCCTAACGCCGCGGATAATGCCTGCAGGGTCACGCGGACGACATTATTGTCTGGCTGCTGAGCGGTCAATGTCGATCCGGCAGTCTGAGTGTGAAAACGCAGCATTAAGGACTTCGGATTCTTGGCGCCGAAGCGCTCTTTCATGATCTTGGCCCAGAGACGGCGCGCCGCACGGAATTTTCCCACTTCCTCGAAGAGATTATTATGCGCATTAAAGAAGAACGCCAATCTGGGCGCGAAGTCATCGACGTCCAAACCGGCTTGCATCGCCGCTGCGACGTAGGCTATCCCGTTCGACAGCGTAAAAGCGACTTCCTGAACTGCGGTCGATCCAGCCTCGCGAATGTGATAGCCCGAGATTGAGATGGTATTCCAGGATGGCAGGTTTTCCTTGCACCAAGCAAAGATATCGGTAATCAAGCGCATCGACGGCTGGGGAGGATAGATGTAAGTGCCGCGCGCGATGTACTCCTTCAGGATGTCATTCTGAATCGTCCCTGAAAGCTTTGAAAGATCTGCGCCTTGTTGCTGGGCGATGGTGACGTAAAAGGCTAAAAGAACCGCGGCCGTCGCATTGATTGTCATGGAAGTCGATACTTTCTCCAGTTCGATTCCCTTGAACAGCACTTCCATGTCCTGCAGGGATGAGATGGCCACGCCAACCTTGCCCACTTCTCCTTCGGCGAATGCGTGATCACTGTCATAACCGATCTGTGTAGGCAGATCGAAAGCCACCGAAAGGCCGGTCTGTCCGGCATTTAAGAGGTAATGATAGCGCTGGTTCGATTCTTCGGCAGAACCGAATCCGGCGTACTGGCGCATCGTCCAGTATCTACCGCGATACATGGTTGGATAAACGCCGCGCGTATAGGGATATACACCGGGAAAACCCAGCTTATCGGGATAAGTCTGGGTCTCTGTGCCTTTGGGGATGTAGAGCCGGTCCACTTTGATGTCTGAGTCCGTCTTAAACTCAGGCCGCTGCTCCTTGACCTTATTGATGAACTTCGCCAGCGCTCCCGTTTCCCACTCTGTGAAGGATTGCTGTAGTTTTTGCTTATCTATCTCAGACATATTTGCCTCAGGCTTTATCAGCCGATGATAATTAACGTTTCGCCCTTTTCCACCGCTTGACGATTCTGGACATGAATCTCGCTCACGATGCCGTCGATAGGTGACTTTATTTCGTTCTCCATCTTCATCGCTTCAACGATAATAACGCCGTCGCCCTTTTTCACTTCCTGACCATTTTCAACCAGCACTTTGACGACCAGCCCGGGCATCGGCGCGTTGATCTGTCCCGCCACTTCACTGCTGCTGGATGTACCCACAAATTCCCGCAGCTTCAGCGAACGTTCTGTGTCAACCTGAACCTCATAATCGAACCCGTGGAGATGGATCCTCACAATCGATGGTTTTCCATCGCGACACGGTTGGCACTCTTCGATCCAAACCTGATGAGATTGACCATCCAGAATCAGTGAAAAGTGTTCCGGCTTCTGCCCTTGCCTGAAATTAATGGATGACTCTTCCCCATTAACGGTTAGAGTATGCTCATCGATTATCTGGACTTCAAATTTTTGATCGTCAATAACCGCCTGATACTTCATCGTAATTCCGGTTTTATCTGGTTCGCAGTCCTAACCGTCTTCCCGAACTCAGCCAGGGTGATACTCCGTCATTCTGGGGTTGACTCGCCGATACACTGGCTGCAGGTTTGGCATGATAAGCTAATACCGCTGCAATGGCAGCTATCTTTTCCTTGTCTACGGGTCCCGGAGCCATATCTTCGATACGAAAATGATCCGATATGAAATGAGTATCGAAATCTCCTTCGATAAACTTGGGATGCTCTACGACCAGCAGGCAGAAAGGAATGTTGCTCCGGACGCCGGTGATGTGGTACTCCTGCAAAGCCCGTCTCATACGCACGATGGCTTCACTCCGGTCGCGTCCCCAAGCCACTAATTTAGAAATCAAAGGATCGTAATAGATGGAAATTTCGCCGCCTTCGTAGATTCCCGAATCGTTGCGGATACCCGGTCCTGCCGGTGGATGCAGATATTTAACCATCCCAGTGGATGGATAGAAATTATTCAAAGGATCTTCAGCGTAAACGCGGCATTCAATGGCATGGCCATGGATCGTAACGTCCTCCTGCTGAATCGTCAGCTTTTCTCCCGCCGCAATCTTGAATTGCTCCTTTACCAGATCAATGCCGGTAGTCATCTCCGTTACTGGATGTTCCACCTGCAGGCGTGTGTTCATCTCAATGAAATAGAAGTTTTTGTTGCGATCCAGCAGAAACTCAACCGTGCCTGCATTATAATACCCGCATGCCCTTGCAGCCTTGATTGCAGCGGCTCCGATCTGTGCTCGCAAGTCAGGCGTGATCACCGGTGAAGGCGCTTCTTCGACTACCTTCTGGTGACGCCGCTGTATGGAACACTCTCTTTCATTGAGATGTATAGTATGACCGTATTGATCCGCTAAAAGCTGCACTTCAATGTGACGCGGCCCTTCCAGATACTTCTCGATATAAATCTGGGGATTATTGAATGCCGAGGCGGCTTCGCGGCTGGCAGACTCCATCGCCTTTATCAGATCGTCCGGGGTTTCGACCACCCGCATTCCCTTACCACCGCCCCCGGAAGCGGCTTTGATTAACACCGGGTAACCGACTTGCTCAGCGATCTTCGCAGCCTCTGGACCGGGATCAATGGCCGATTCGGTGCCTGGAGTCACTGGTACGCCTGCTGCGATCATGATTTCGCGGGCTCTGGTTTTTAAGCCCATATCCTCAATTGCCTGCGGAGGCGGACCGATAAAGGTCAATCCGGCGTCGGCGACCGCTCTGGCGAAATCTGCATTTTCAGCCAGAAAGCCGTACCCGGGGTGAATCGCTTCAGCGCCGGATTTCTGCGCCGCGTCCAATATTCGGTCAATCACAAGATAGCTCTCCTGCGAAGGCGAAAGACCTATATGATAAGCATAATCAGCCAGGCGGGTATGCAGCGCTAAACGGTCGGCATCCGAAAACACAGCCACCGTTTCGATATCCATCTCAGAAGCAGCCCGAATAATGCGGACAGCAATTTCGCCTCGATTGGCGATTAAAATCCGTTTGAACATGCTGAAATCAGGAAAATCAGGTATTTTTCTGTTAACTATGAAAAAACATCCGTCCCGACAAATTCGGGACGGGTGTCTGTGGTCGCGTCAATATAAGCACATCTTTTAAGAAAATCAAGATTTTTATGCAAGAAGTTGGTTTTTCCATTTATAAAGTATAGGGAGGCTGATTTTGATGGAAACGACCATTCGAATCACAACAGACAACAATCGATTTGCATTGCAGATATTGACTTCGCGCTAGTTTTCCATTATATTTTACTTTAGACGTCTTATTACATCTTAAGAGGTGATCCTACGAACAAACTTACGTCACAAAATACCTCCTTGCAGACGGAAAAAGCCGCCCTGGTTGGTATCGTAATAAAGGGTAATGATCCCTGGGCAACAGATGATTCGCTGGATGAGTTGGCGTTGTTGGCAGATACCGCGGGCGGAGAGGTAATCGACCGCTTCGTACAATCCCGCCAGCGGCCAGATCCTTCAACATTCGTCGGCAGCGGAAAAGTTGCAGAAATTGCATCGAACAACGGCCAATTTGACCTGGTTATTTTCGACGATGACCTGAGTCCTGCTCAGGCAGCCAAATTGGAAAAACTGATCGGCAAACGGGTCATCGACCGTTCCGGTTTGATTCTGGATATTTTCGCCCGGCGCGCACGAACGCGTGAAGCCAGAACGCAGGTGGAATTGGCTCAGCTGCAATACCTTCTCCCTAGACTGACCGGTCATTGGCAGCACCTGGAACGCCAGAAGGGTGGTATCGGTTTAAGAGGTCCGGGTGAAACGCAGTTGGAAACTGACCGACGCCTGGTCAATAAGCGCATTTCCCGCTTGAAAGCTGACCTGAAGCAGATCGAAAAACAGCGTAATACTCAGCGCCAGGGCAGACAGCAGTATTTCAAGGCGGCCTTAGTCGGTTATACCAACGCTGGTAAATCGACGCTGATGAACGCGCTGACTCATGCGGGTGTGTTTGTTGAAGACCGTCTCTTTGCTACACTGGACGCCACAGTCCGCTCTCTGCGTTATGGTGACGGTGATCCGATGATGCTGATTGATACCGTCGGGTTTATTCGCAAGCTGCCGCATCACCTCGTGGCATCTTTTCGTTCGACCTTAGAAGAGACTGTGATGGCAGATCTGCTGGTTCACGTGGTCGATCTGTCGCATCCGCATTTTCCCAGCCAGATGCAGCAGGTTAAGGAAACCCTCGAATCGCTGGGACTGAAGGATCATCCGCAACTGCTGGTATTTAATAAAGCTGATAAAGTCGAATTTCCAGCAGAAATCAAGCGTATTCAAGCAGAATACCCAAACGCCGAGTTCATCAGCGCGCTGCGCGGCATTCGCATCGATGCCTTGCGCGAAAGATTACGCCTGGAACAGACAAAATGGCAGCATGCCTGTAAACCACATTAAATGATTGTCAAGGACTAAAATAGATGGAACAACAAAAACATTTCCAACCTGACCTGAAGAGTATCCCTAAGACGGAACCTGAAGATGCTGGACATGCCGAGGGAAAGGATGGCACGCGCAAACCCAAAGGAATCGATTTTACCCTGAAGCCTGAGGAGCTGGAAAGCTATCTGAATAAATATGTCGTGGATCAGCCTGAAGCTGTCGAAGTGATGGCGACGAAAATCTGTACGCACTTCAACCGCATGCGTTACGAGATCGAAAACAACATCTCGCATGACCAGACGCTGGGGAATATCAAATCCAACATTCTGATGATCGGACCGACCGGCGTCGGTAAGACCTTCATTATCAAACTGATCGCCGACCGTATCGGCGTTCCATTCGTTAAGGGCGATGCGACCAAGTTCAGCGAAACGGGCTACGTCGGCGGCGACGTCGAAGACCTGGTCCGCGAACTCGTCAAAGAAGCCGATGACAATATCGAGTTGGCAGAATATGGTATCGTCTATATCGACGAGATCGATAAGATCGCCTCATCACCGGGGCATTGGGGGCCGGACGTCAGCCGCACGGGTGTGCAGCGAAACCTGCTGAAGCTGATGGAAGAGACGGAAGTCGATATGAAAGTCCCTCACGACCTGGCCAGCCAAATGGAAGCGGTCGTGCAGGCTCAACGCACAGGAAAAGCTGAACGGAAGAAAGTCAACACGCGCAATATTCTTTTCGTTGTGTCCGGCGCCTTTGAGGGTTTAGAGGAGATTATCCAGAAGCGCTTGTCAAAGCGGGGAATGGGGTTTAAGTCTGATGTTGGTTTGACGCCGACTGAAAAAGCAAATCTGTTCAAAAATACCACTACACGCGATCTGATCAACTACGGCTTCGAATCGGAATTCATCGGACGCTTGCCAGTAACCGTTACTCTGAACGAACTGAACGAAGAGAGTCTCTTTCAGATATTAAAGAATCCTAACTGCGCGGTAATCAAGGCTAAGAAGCGGGAATTTAAATCTTACGGAATTGAATTGGAATTCGCGGGGGACGCGCTGCGAGTTCTGGCTGAGAATGCCGCCAAAGAAGAAACTGGCGCACGCGGTCTACTTTCCGCAGTCGAAAAAGTCCTGATTCGATTTGAGAAGAAACTGCCCTCTACTGGTATTGATAAATTAGTGGTTAATTGTCAATTGATCGAAAACCCTTTGGAAGTGCTGCAGGATCTCACCTTCAACCACAGCCTGGAGTTTTACACTGAATACTTTGAATCGGAGACCGGCATTCGATTATCTTTCACTGACGACGCCAAGGCAATGATCACGGACAAGGTTGCAGACAAAGAAAGTGATACCACGGCGTATTTAGAGAAACAACTGAAGGATTTCATCTTCGGATCCAAGCTGATGGGAATCGAGGAGTTGGTAGTTTCAGTGGAAATTTTGAAAGATCCTCAGCTTGTTCTGGATCGCATGATCAAGGAAGCGTATGACAAAAAAGCCCAGCAGTAGCCGGGCTTTTTATAGTGTAGTGTTCTTATATTCTACGGTTGGATAGATTTGATCAGATCCCGCACGTTCTGGTCAGATGGGTTCTGTGTTAAATAGGCTTTTAAATAGGGCAGTCCTCTTTCTGGCTGCTTAAGAAAATTAACATAGATGACTCCAATATTGTAAAGCAGAGTAGCGTTCTCAGGGTCATATTCCAGAGCGGTGACAAATGCCTGCAACGCCGCCCCAAAATCGTTTAATCCCGCTAATTCATTCCCGCGATCTTTGTATATGTTGGACATATTGAAGCGGATTTCGGCCTTCTCGGTTTTCGTGATGCGCGGAGCTGTCAGGGCTTTTCCGTAAGTCTCCAATGCCAGTTCACGCTGCCTTAGATGCCTGAAAGAGACGCCCAATTGATTGAGCATCGACGCCCGCGGTTCATCCTCCAGATAATCGATTGCTTTCTGAAAAGCCTGGATTGCCTTTAATTGGTTCGTCTTCCCCGGTTGGATAGCATCGTGCGCCCGGCATAATTCCATATTAACCAGAATCTGGCGAGACTTGAAATCTGTTGCATTATCCCCCATCTTGAACTCCGGCATGGTCAGCCGATTTGAAGGTCCATCCGAAGAGTAAAGTATCCCATTGGAATGGAAGATCTGAGCGATATCGGTCAATTCTGGATTAAATGGGAAATAGCTCTTCACAAAATGCACGTTACCGTCAGCCTGTGATAAAAACGCATCACGCGCCGGAAGGTAGTCACCCAAAAACGTCCCAGTTCTTCTGTGTACTTCATCCACCAAAGCCTTAAAACGGACTGCTTTATCATATACCTCAATATCGGATCTATATCCTTCGGCATATCTCAAATAGAGCGCTGGGAAGCTGGAATTATCATCTGTAGTAAACAGGGTTCCTGACCCGGCAGTATCCAGAATCAGCCTGCCATAATCTTCCGCCAGGGTGTGATCAGATTTGTCCATCCTGCCGTAATTCAAGACGAGTAACAGCAAAACAGCAATCCCTCCTGTGACGACAATGCCTTGCTGTATCATTAACTTCTTCTGCTTATTCCAGAAATGGTAGATTGCATCTGTTATCAGAAGGAAGCAGGCAAAAAGTCCCGGCAGGTAATAAGGATCAATATCAGGGATCCGATAGAACGAAACCAACAGGAGATTCGAACTCAGCAGAATCAACAGAAAGACCGTTCGCTTCGCCTGACGTGCAATCCCCAAGGCTATACCGCCAAACACCAACAAGACTCCAAACCACCACCAGTTGGACAATAGCAGACTGAAGAAGAGCTTTAGACTGGCAAACAGATTCGATAACGTAAACTCAGCTGCCTGTTGATACTGCGATCCGGTTATGTGGTTGACTAAAAGCTGGAGATTGACGGGATGTCCCCAATTTGCTATGGGAGATAACGAGGCGCGTACCGGCAAATAGATATAAACGCTAAAACCGATGACAAACAGCATTGCCATCCATCCGACCGGCCTCCAGCGGTGTTCCTTGCGCTCGAGTACCATCAAAAAAATTAAGGCAGGAAAAAGAGCCAGAATCGAAGGGTGATGCGCTAAGGAAAGCCCGGATAGATAGGCGATAATAAACCATTTATAGGGAGATTTACTGAAGCTTATCAGGACAATGGCTGCTAAAAAGAATATGGTCAGGCCGTAAACTTCGATGCCGGACGTCTCAGACCAGAAATTAGCAGAGAAGGCCCAGACAAGAGCGAGTAAAGTTGCAAGAACCGGCTGATTTTTTCCATCCAGAATGAAAAAGATGACCACCACCGTAATGGCGGCAATTAGGACTGACAGAAGATTAGCGCCAAAGGCTGGTCTTAGAAACGGGGTGATCTCTACGAAGAAGTGACCGATCAAGGTAAACAGAGGATAGCCGGGAGGGTGGGCGATCCCCAGAGTCTTGAATACCAGCGAAAATTCACCACTATCGCCGACATACACTGTTCGGCAGACGGTCATGAAATAAACAATCCCGCTTATCAGCAGCGGGATAATCCAGGTATATTCAGGGAAGGTTTTGTTCTTAGAAATCTGCACGGTTCAATTTCAGTGCTTATGGTAATTCTATACACAATTTAAGAAAGGATTACGGGTTTTCCTGTCTGCATATTCGGGCAAGCTTCGCCGCATGGTTTTCGCCATCGTAAAACAGAAGCTATAATTCTATATTTAATATTCTACTCTTGCTTCTTCTTAATAACGAATGTCGAAGAAACTACTTTTGTTTCAAGAATATCATTTTCTTCTTCCTGCTTTTTTATATAGTTATTAAAAAGTTGTCGCTTGTTTGGATGCTTATCGATTAATTCTATACATCTTCTCCTTAGATGGGTAAATATATAATCATCAGAGCTCTTTATCTCTTCTTTTGGAATCGTAACTTCATCAACCAGCAGCATTCCTGTCTCATTTATTTGTTGAAGTATGCTTTCCTTTTTCTGAATCAATGGATGAGTATAATCACTGTCATCTTCAATATAGCTGTCGTCTATAATTATCATTCCATTTCTATTCAAGCATTTTGAAAGAATTTTAAGGGTTGAAGAATAATCTCCGAATACAGGTCCAATAGCACCAAGTATAATAACATCGAATTGTGAAAATTCACTTATTATTCCCCGTATATCATTTACTTCAAAATTGCAGAGATGATCAACCCCATATTCTTTTGCTTTGTTGTTTGCAAATTGGATGAATTCATCTATTGCCTCGATACCAAAGCATTTACAATTCAGCTCTTTGGCTAATTTTATTGATACTGCCGCCTTACCACAGCCCAAATCGAGTATTTTAAGATCAGAATAATTGTCTGCATGTTTGCGAACAAGATCAATAATAATTTCCGGATCAGCTCCAAATTCCCACAGATCCTGAAGGATATATGGTAAAAAAGGGAATAATTCTGTATCAGAACCATCCAAAGCGAGTACAACGCTCTCTTCTAACGATTTCGAGATATTGCATTCGCTGTTTGTTTTCTGCGTCATAGTGAAGATTCACTTGATATCTTTGCTAAAAAAAACACTTTGGATTCGCCCTGATTTCTGCCAGTTTAATATTATCGCCATTTACTTTTTTGAATAATAACCATGTCAGAATTAAGTCACAAGGACGGTAGTAAATTGCGAATAAAGGGCGAGATTCTTCCGTAGGAATGGCTATGCCAGAACCCGCGGTGGGAAGAACCTGCACATGCTTTCCAAGTATTCTGCTTTGCGGAGAGTGAGGGATTCGAACCCCCGGTAGCCAAAGACTACAACGGTTTTCGAGACCGCCCCGTTCGACCACTCCGGCAACTCTCCAATGTGTTTTAAATTAAGGGCTTGAATGTTAAAACGGTTAAACCACTCTGCGGAGAGGGCGGGATTCTTCCGAAGGAATGGCTATGCCAGAACCCCCGGTAGGAAGGACCTACACACCCTTTCCAAGCGTTCTGCTTCGCGGAGAGGGCGGGATTCGAACCCGCGGTAGGATGAACCTACACACGCTTTCCAAGCGTGCTCCTTCGGCCACTCGGACACCTCTCCGTGGTTGAAAATACCAAAATTCGAAGAATCAGATGATTACTTCTGTCTCAGATTGCGAAAAAACGAAGTTAGAATGGAACTGCATTCTGTTTCGAGAATTCCAGGAGTAACTTCCAAGCGATGGTTCAGACGCTCATCCTGGACAATATTGTACAGCGTCCCACAGGCGCCAGCCTTGGGATCAGCAGCGCCGAAGACCAGCCTGTCGATGCGCGCCCACACTAAAGCTCCAGCGCACATGCAACAAGGTTCAAGCGTCACATACAGCGTCACGCCGTCCAAACGCTGATACCCCGCTGCATCGACGGCTGCAGTGATAGCAAGCATTTCGGCGTGAGCCGTCGGGTCCTGCAACGCTTCGGTGCGGTTATAGCCGCGCCCTGAAATCTGGTTATTCCTGACTGCGACAGCTCCAACGGGGATCTCCCCCTCCTCTGCGGCCTTTTGAGCCAGCAGCAGAGCTTGACGCATCCAGCGTTCATCTTCTGTCATAAAAAGCAGAGCACAATGTACAAAATGAAATTCAAGAAATCAAGCAGAATTTCAGCGGTATGATATATTGACAAACAGAGGCAACTGTTATGCGTAATAATTAGTGAAAGAAATCGCGTTATTGCCACATTAGAGTTGCAATCGGCGAAATAGAACTGTATATTTTCAGAAAATAGCAACAAGCTAAGGAAAGAAATATGGCACAGCACCACAATGTCATTATTTTAGGTTCGGGACCGGCAGGATCGACCGCAGCTCTCTACGCCGCTCGCGCGGAACTCAAACCGGTCGTTTTCGAAGGAATTCAGCCGGGCGGACAATTGACGATAACTACCGAGGTGGAGAACTACCCGGGCTTCATAGAAGGAATCACAGGGCCGGAGCTGGTGGAAAATTTCAAACAACAGGCTGAAAGATTTGGCGCTCAATATATCGCAGACGAAATTACCTCTGCAGACTTATCAAAGAGGCCCTTTTCGTTTTGCGGCTACAACCATGAGTACACTTGTGACGTATTGATCATAGCAACTGGAGCAACAGCTCGATGGTTGGGAATTCCATCAGAGCAAATATTTATGGGACATGGCGTTTCGGCCTGCGCCACCTGTGACGGCTTTTTCTTTAAGGAGAAGCATATCATCGTGGTTGGTGGAGGTGATACTGCGATGGAGGAAGCGACCTTTTTGACAAAATTCGGCAAAACGGTTACAATCGTTCACCGACGTGCAGAGTTACGCGCGTCCCGGATCATGGAAGAAAAAGCGAAGAAAAATCCTAAGATCCAATGGGCTTTGAATTCTGTCATCGATGAGATTCTGGGAGAATCCAATCCTCCGCATATCACGGGAGTCCGTTTAAAGGATACCAGAGATGACTCCACTCGTGAAATTCCAGCGGACGGCGTCTTCATGGCAATCGGCCACATTCCCAATTCGAAGCCTTTTAAAGGCCAGTTGGATATGGACGAGAATGGATACATCATTACCAAACCGGACAGCACCTACACCAGCGTACCTGGAGTATTTGCTTGCGGAGATGTGCAGGATCACGTTTACCGGCAAGCGGTCACCGCTGCAGGAAGCGGCTGCATGGCGGCCATCGATGCAGAGAGGTGGTTAGAAAGTCAGGAGTAGATTTTCAGGTTCAATTTCAACCGTCAATAGGCCTGAAATGGTCTAAAAATCTAAAGCCGGTCCATCGACCGGCTTTTTTGCAATAATGACTTGATTTTTCGCAGTCTATTTACTTATATTTGGTAACTTACTTCAAAGAGCGTGTTACAATTACCGGGGAAACACTATGAATAAGACTTTATTTGCATTTCTCTGCAGCTTTTGCCTGATTATCACAGCTCATGCGCAACCCGTTTTAAACAGTTCAGATTTGTCCGGAGCGCCAGGGACATCCATTACGTTCAGTTCCATGACCGATCCCGGCACTGTGGACGTTGGTCCTGCTGGAGCTAATCAGACCTGGAATTTCACCGGCATGACGACAGTCTTCACTCAGACGCATGAATATCATGATCCGGCAACGACAGCTTGGGGCGCGTCATTT
Source organism: bacterium (assembly GCA_018812585.1). GTDB lineage: Bacteria > Electryoneota > B3-LCP > B3-LCP > B3-LCP > JAHJDJ01. The sequence continues at coordinate 142 of JAHJDJ010000128.1, read as the reverse complement.
CCCAACGCTAATCGCTGCTTCAAGATCGCAGATATCACGCCTGAAATGTTTCACTATTTTGAGCTGACTACAACCGATTACTGGACCTTGGGTTTCGGCTCAGACATGATGACAATCAACTACAATAACACCCAGTCATTGG
>JAHJDJ010000127.1 GCA_018812585.1 bacterium | reverse complement strand
TGTTGATTATCTTCTTTTCGATGCTGGGTTATGTGGCGGCGCAGTTCACTGCGTCCGGTAAAGCCTTCGAAGCGATCTTTGGATGGCCATACGTGACAGGCGTGCTGCTGGGAGCGGTCATCATCATCATTTACACGCTGATGGGCGGATATTTCGCCGTTGTCTGGACGGATCTGATTCAGGGTTTGCTGATGGCGTTCGGTCTGATCATCATGCCGGTAATCGCCTTTTTCGCCGTCGGTGGAGCGGACGCGGTCGCGGCGGCAGCGCCCTACCCGGAATTCTTCAAATGGGGCGGTGGAGCGACCGGATCGGCGTTGTTGGGCAGCGTTGTCGGTTTGCTGGGGATCGGTCTGGGCTACCCCGGGCAGCCGCATGTGATCACGCGCTATATGGGCGCGGCGGATGAAGCGGTCATTCAGCGGGGCAAGATCATTTCGATGGTCTGGGGGATCGCGGTTTTCGGCGGAGCAGTCATGCTGGGCCTGGTCGGCCGCGCGCTGATCCCCGAACTGGACGATCCCGAACACCTCTTCCCTAATGCCGCATTGATGCTCCTCCACCCCATCTTGGCAGGAATCATGCTGTCAGCGATTCTGTCTGCCATCATGTCCACTGCGTCGTCGCAACTACTGGTAGCGGCGTCTTCGGTGGCCAAGGATCTCTATGAAGGTCTGCTGGGCAAAGATCCAGGCGAAAAGAAGCTGCTCACCCTCTCGCGCATTACGGTGCTGGTACTGGGAACGCTGGCGATCCTCTTTGCTCTGGCAGAAGTACGCGTGATCTTCTGGTTCGTGCTGTTCGCCTGGTCGGGCATGGGCGCGGCGTTTGGGCCGATTATGCTATTGTCTGTATCGAAGTTCAAGGTCAATTTCTGGGGCGCGCTGCTCTGCATGATTACCGGCTTCGGTGTGACGCTGGTCTGGAAATTGACCGGGCTCTCCGAAAGCATCATCTACGAACTGGTGCCCGCCTTCTTCGCCGCGCTGCTGATGGCCTGGCTGGGGACGAAAATAACAGAATTGAAGAAAAGATGAATGGAACAGAAGAGGGTAAGAGGCAGAGAGGTGTATAAATACATTGGCATCAAAAGCCAGGAAATGGTTCTCGTTTAATTCTACGCACTTGACATGGAGGTCCATATGCGGAATTTCAGAAAAATTTTTAAAATATCGTACTGAGTATTTTCATGCTTAGTATTTCATTGCTGATCGGATTGTTATTATGCGAACTCATGGTAAAAACATTCAAACCGCAGGCAGTGGGCATGCGTCGCAACGCCATACTATACGAAGACGATAGTGAGATTGGCTACCGGGCTGTTTCCAACTCCAGGAGTATAATCAATACTGGCAACGGCGAAACGCATCTTTGGACAGATGAGAATGGATACCGTATCAATCGAGCGGATACCATGGCGCAATCCTGGGAGAGTTATGATCTGAAACTGCTGGCAATCGGTGATTCATATATTCAGGCAACAACGGTCGAGAATGAGGCTTCCGTGTCCAATCTGATTACAGAGATGATCGGAGCGGAGTATCTGCTGAACGTATGCACTGTCAATGCTGGAGTGGCAGGTTATGATCCTAATCATTATTATTTAGCAACACGCAAAGCATTAATGGACCGCGATTATGACTTGGGATTGGTGTTCTTCTATACTGGTAATGATTTTATTTCAGAGTTCGATACAACAGTCTATTTATTCTCTGAAAGAGGGGGAGCTGGCAGGCATCCACGAGAGTCTTCGCCGGGTAGTCTTTTCGCTTCCATGAAAAATTTCATCAAGAGACAAATCGTGGAGAATTCGCACCTGTATATGTATATCCAGGATACCCTTTATGGTTACCTGCCCGGACTGGGGTATACAAACAGAGCTATTCCAGATGTGTTCTGGGTGGAAAATCGGGATTTTGACAAGTGGGAGATCAATGCTCAGATTTGTTTATCTATCGCTGAAAAGTTCAAGAAGTATGAGATACCGGTCGTGTACATTCTGATTCCAACGGTTTTCCAGTGTAATACGAAGTTTTTCGATAATCATATCCAATCTTCCAATATCTCTCCTGCTGCGGTTGACCTTTACCAGCCGAACAGAATACTAGCAGAAAAGCTTGCGGAACGCAATCTTCTGTTGATTGACCCATTGGAATCACTTCAAGAAAAAGAAGAGGCCGGCATCGTTGTAAACGGAATGATAGATCGGCATCTCAATGAAGCGGGGCACAGAGTATTAGCGGAGTTCATATACCCGACCATTGTTGATCAACTTGGACTGAAGGAGGGGAATAGCAACATGATTACGAGTGAAGAAGATAATAGAGAATAGGAGATAACGCGGGCGTGGATAGCTCAGGCGCAGGGGAAGGGGCTTTCTGACAGCATTATCTACGACCTGGTGCCCGCCTTCTTCGCCGCGTTGCTGATGGCGTGGCTGGGGATGGTGGTGACGAGGAGGTAAGTCAGATTCATACTCAGGGCAGGTTTTCCGGCTAAAGCCGGATCCCTTCGGGAAAAACCTGCCCCTACACAAATAAAACCATGACCCGATTCTTGGATAAAAAACATCGCCAGTCCATCCGAGCGCGAAATCGCGATTACGCCAAGCCTGGCCATTATTTCATCACGATCTGCGTCAAGGATCAGGAATGCTTGTTGGGGGAGGTCGTGGATGAGGAGATGGAATTATGGAATTTTGGCGGCATAGTCCAAAATGTATGGGATAATTTGCCTAAACATTACAAACACATTGACTTAGATGCATTTGTAATTATGCCGAATCATATTCATGGAATTATTAGAATTAAACCTGAACCTCAGCAACGGGCTAATGTAGGGGCGGGTTTTGCCGAAGGCACCACTGAAAGTGGTAAACCCGCCCCTACACTGCGCCGTCATCCGCTATCGGAAATCATTCGTGCTCTCAAATCATTTTCATCTCGCCGCATCAACAAAATTCGCAAAACACCCGGCAGACCATTCTGGCAACGCAACTATTACGAACGCGTTTTACGTCGTCACGAAATAAACCGTTATCGTTGCTATATCAGAAATAATCCGTTAAATTGGACATCAGATCCGGAGCACCCTGACAATTCTTAACCAAAACCCATCACCTAAAACCCAAAGCCCAATCCCATGCAATCCATAACAGACCTCATCAACACCATCGGCGGGTATATCGGCATGATCCTGATCGTGCCCTTAGTCGGTACCGGCATTTACCTGACCTTGCGCATGCGCTTCATCCAGATCCGCAAGCTGAAACACTC
>JAHJDJ010000126.1 GCA_018812585.1 bacterium | reverse complement strand
GGCGTCCCGCTCAGCATGAAAACCAATCGCATCGACGTGTTGATTGGCGCTTCTCAAAAATGTCTGGCTTTGCCGCCGGGGATTGTGCCGGTCGGCGTCTCTGAGCGCGCCCTGCAACGAAGCGAAAGCTCGAGTCGAAAGGGGTACGCCTTCAATTTCGGTCTCTGGCAGGAAAAGTGGCAAAAGGGAGAAACTGTCGCCACTCCGGCTATTCCTCAATTGAAGGCGATGGCTTTTCAGTTGCAGAGGATCGCGGAGGAAGGGTTAACGCACCGCTGGCAGCGTCACCAGACTCTGCTGGAAATGACAACCAAATGGGCAGCAACGAATGGTTTCAGACCTTTTGCTCCGTGCCATGTGCTGTTGCCTTCGGTATCCTGTCTCATGCCTGATGCAAAGGGCGCAACTCAGCCCCTCGTTGATCGTTTGCGGGAGCGGGGATATTTGATCGACGCCGGATATGACAAATTGAAGAATCAGTGTTTGCGCATCGGTCATCTGGGGGATTGGCGCCAGGCAGATCTGGAGGTGCTACTACGGACGATAGAGGATGTTCTGTAATGAAAAAACGGCTGCCCCAAGTCCAGGCAGCCGTTTTAATTGCTTTAATTTTATAGTATTAAGCGGCTTTTTGCACTTTGCCCGCCTGAATGCAGGAGGTACAAACGCGCATGCGGCGAACGCGGCCGTCTTGGATGACGCGAATGCGCTGCAGATTCGGTAACCAGCGCCTTCTGGCCAGATTATGCGCGTGACTCTTAGAGTTGCCCACCATGGGGCCTTTGCCGCAGACTTCACAACGTTGTGACATGATCCTATCCCATGAATTAACAGAAGACCTTAAATATAGATGCCTTTTTATCCGATTGCAATATTTAATTTCACTTTTTATCATGTTCACGCGATAAGTTTTTTTATTTATTTCCTCGTTTTCTGCACTCGGACGCTTGACAATGCTCGTATTTTTTGTATATTATAGTGACCCAATCATGGAGCAAGTATGATTCCGGTGGAAGTGACCGGTGTGTCAGTGTGCCAACCCTACCAGGGCTATGTTGTAATTTTGCGCGAGATAAGCGGCGACAGGTGGCTGCCCATCTTTATCGGGGCGGCAGAAGCCCAGAATATTTCGCTGTTGCTGCAGGGGACTCCGCATACCCGGCCGTTGACATTTGATCTTTTCTACAATCTTCTGCATGCCTCGGATGCCATAATACGTCAAGTTGCTGTGACGGATCTGAAGGATAACACCTTCTTCGCTATGGTTGAACTGCAGACGATGGGAGGCATCGTGGGAATTGACGCCCGCCCCTCTGATGCCATTGCAATAGCTCTGAAAGCCAAAGCGCCGGTTTTCGTCGTAGAGAGTGTGATGGACAAAGCTTCCCTGAAGGGGAATGAGGTCGAATCACAGGTCTCCAACCTGGATGAAATTTCACGCTTGAGTCAACTTCTCCTGGACGCTGTGCAGCGAGAATCTTATGAAGAAGCAGCCCAATTACGCGACCGCATCAAGGAATTGGAAAAACGAGAGAACCTGAGATAAAATAAATAGATAGGCATAAAAAAAATAGATCATTTCCTTTGAGGAAATGGTCTTTTTCCTATATTATACTGTAACATCTGATAAACTACAGGAGGTATCCATGACTGAGAATCAAGCCCCGGATAAAAACACCATCCTTTTCATGGGATTGGTGACGTCATTTCAACAGAATGCATTGATAGGTTTAGGTAAAATGGTCGACCCGATCAGCAATGAAACCAGAGTCGACTTAAACATCGCGGCATCATTTATCGATATGCTGGATATGCTGGCAGTAAAAACCAAGGGTAATACGAGCGTCCATGAATCCAGGGTTCTGGAAGAGATCTGCAGTCACTTGAAGCTTAATTATGTGGAAGAGACCAAAAAAGTGCGGAGCGAACCGAAAGCGGACGATCAAGCTGATGACAAAGCCACCAGTGAACCGGCAGCCGATGACAGCGCAAGTGACGAAAAAGCGGAAAAGTAAGTCTGCTTTCGGCTGAAATATCTTGAGACTTCGATTTAAGGATAAAAAACATTGCAACCGTCACAACCTGAACGTATATTTGCATCATTAACGATTGGCGCTGTTACGGTCGAAACGCCGCTCTTTGTAGCGCCTCTGGCTGGTATCACCGACCGCACATTTCGCAGAATATGCCGACGAAATGGCGCCGGGATGGTCATTACGGAAATGGTTGCCGCGGAAGCTTTAGTGCGGAATCATCCCAAGACCTGGAATCTGGCTCGATTTGAGCAGGATGAACGTCCTGTCGGCGTCCAGCTCTTCAGCCATGACCCGGCCGTATTGGGAGAGGCAGCCCGCCGCGTGGCAGAATTGGAACCGGACGTCATTGATCTGAACTTCGGCTGTCCGGTAAAAAAAGTCGTCAGGCGAGGCGCAGGAGCTGGTTTTCTGGAAGATCTGGGCAGACTTTCAGCAGCGGTGCGAGAAGTGGTGAAAGCATCGTCGATTCCTGTAACGGTGAAGCTCAGATCTGGGCCAGCATCAGATCGCATCAATGCGGTGGAAGCAGCCCGGCGATCTGAGGATGCAGGCGCGGCAGCAGTGGTTTTGCATGCTCGCACCACCAGTCAGTTTTTTAGAGGACGCGCCGACTGGAAAGTTATCGCCGAAGTGAAGCAGGCGATTCGGATACCGGTCATCGGCAATGGAGACGTAGCACGACCGGAAGATGCTCAACGACTATGGGATGAGACCGGTTGTGACGGCATTATGATCGGCAGGGGAGCTTTAGGTCACCCCTGGATGTTTGCAGCTTGTGCCGCGGCGTTACAGCAATGCCCATATTATCCTCCGAATGCGGAAGAGAAGTGGGCTGTGATCGCTGAACATTACCAGATGATGCTGGCGGATAAAGGAGACAAAGTCGGTCTCCTGGAAATGCGCAAGCATCTGGGGTGGTACAGCAAGGGATTGCCTGGCGCCGTGCAATATCGCGCTCAAGTCGTGCGCCTCAACGATCCGCAAGACGTTCTGACTACATCGAAAGAGTTCTTTCTCAAATCTAAGTTAGCAGAGGCTGGAAGTGACTGAAGAACAGTTAATCAAGCTGCTTCAGCAGTTTAAAGATGGTCGCCTGACCGAGCAGACGGTGCTGGATAAGTTGAAAGCGCTGCCATTTGAAGATCTGGAATTTGCCAAGGTTGATCATCACCGTTCTCTGCGCCGCGGTTTCCCTGAAGTCATCTATGGCGAAGGTAAAACGACAGATGAAATTCTGCGCATCGCCGAGAAAATGGCAGATCACGGCAGCCCTGTTCTGATCACCCGCCTGAATGTGGATAAGCGGAAGGCGTTGAGCCAGGCATTTCCTACAGCAACTACCAATGACCGGGCGCGCACCGTGACGATTCCGGGAGAAAGCCTGCGTCTGGCGAAAGAGCTCGAAGTTAATGCTTTAGTTTTAACCGCCGGGACTTCAGATGCTGCCGTAGCAGAAGAAGCAGCAGTTACAGTGGAAAGCTTCGGTTATTCCTGCGACCGGATCTACGACGTTGGCGTCGCGGGTCTGCACCGGCTGTTGTCTCATGGGGAACGCATCAAAAAGGCTGATGCTATCGCAGTTGTGGCTGGAATGGAAGGCGCCTTACCGTCGGTCGTTGGAGGCTTGGTGGACGTGCCGGTCATTGCAGTGCCGACTTCGATCGGATATGGCGCTAACTTTGGCGGTGTTTCCGCTCTGCTGGGAATGTTGACCGGATGCGCTGGAGGCGTAGCGGTCGTCAATATCGATAACGGATTCGCCGCAGGTTTCATGCTGGCGACGATTCTGCGTAACTTAGAGAGAAAATATCAATCTTTCAACACAAAATAAGCGATAAGTTTAATTAGGTCAACTGCTTTGAGTGACCACCCAGAGGACAAAGCTTTTAAGACATTGAGAGATTTTCACAATCTTTCTGAAGAGATCGAGCTGGTGCTGGAAGACTATTTCAGCGACCACGACAGGCCGATCTATAGCGCCTCTAAGGGTTTCTTGCCGCCCCTGGACTGTTTCGAAACCGAGAATGAGATTATTTGTATGGTGGAGTTGGCTGGAGTAGCCCCGCAGGATCTGAAGGTCACACAGCGGAAACATGTGCTGACCATCTCCGGTGAGCGGAGGGAATTACCCAGCTTTGAGAAACGCCGCTATCACAAAATGGAGCTGGATTTCGGTGCGTTTGAACGGCACATTACGATTCCTGAATCTGTAATTCCTGATAAGATGTCAATAGAGAATCTGGGGGGATTCTACCTGATACGCCTGAAGAAGGTGAAACCTGGTCTGAAACCCTTCCCGAATGAACACGACCCGGCCAGTCCGGACCCACGCCGCTAAAGAGCTACTTTGGGGGGATCTCGATGAACAAGAAAACCGTCGAACAGGTCGCAGAAAACAGTACAGACTTTGTGGTGCCAGAAGTATTACCGGTATTATCATTATCCGAATTAGTGGTGTTTCCTAACATCATTGTTCCCATGGCGATTTCAAATGAAGCCATGGTGCGCCTGATAAACGACGCGTTAGGTGGTGACAAGCTGATCGGTTGCTTCACATTGAAGCCGACTGATGATGAGTCGGACCGTGAAATTTACAAGGTAGGGACCTGCTGCCAGATTATCAAGATGTTCCGCATACCGGATGGCAGCGTCCGGTTATTGGTTCGGGGCACTTCTCGTATCACGCTGCTGGAAATCATGCGGGAGCATCCCTATCCTCTGGCCCGCGTGGATAAACTGCAGGTTGACCGCCGCCGCCCGCTGAACCTGGAAGCTATGACCCGGCAGGTTGCGGAAAACTTCCGGCACCTGATTGACATCTCACCCAATCTCTCCGAAGAAATCAAAATTGCCTTAAACAACGTCAACGAACCAGAAGCGCTGGCCGATCTCGTCTCATCCAACCTGAACATCGAGATTGCCCAAAAACAGGAACTGCTGGAATCCTGGCGGCTGGATGAACGGATGCGTAAGGTCTCGGTACACGTTAATCGTGAAGTCAAGCTGCAGGAGTTATCGCGCAAAATACAAGATCAAGTCGAAGACGAGCTGGATAAATCGCAGAAGGAATACTACCTGCGCGAACAGCTTAAAGCGATCAGGAAAGAGCTGGGCGAGGCCGACGATCCTTACGGCGACGTGCATGAATTGGAAGAAAAGATTCGTAACGCTCCCCTTTCTGCAGAGGCGCATGAAGTCGCTATGAAAGAGTTAGGGCGGCTGTCCAAGATGAATCCCGCTGCTGCGGAATACACTGTGGCGCGTTCCTACATTGACTGGATTATTGCCATCCCCTGGGAGAATTCCACCGAAGACGTGATCGACATTCCCAAAGCGCGGGATATTTTAGCGGAAGATCATTACGGCTTGAAGGATGTTAAACAGCGGATTCTCGAATACTTGGCAGTCCGCAAACTGCGCAAGGAAGCGCGCGGACCGATCCTCTGCTTTGCCGGACCTCCAGGTGTGGGCAAGACGTCGCTGGGGAAATCGATCGCACGCGCATTGGGCCGTGAGTTCGTCAGAGTATCGTTAGGCGGCGTGCGGGATGAAGCCGAAATCCGCGGCCACCGGCGCACCTACATCGGATCGATGCCGGGGCGCATCATCCAGAAACTACGCTCGGCTGGAGTCAACAATCCGGTCTTTATGCTGGACGAAATCGATAAGATGGGGAACGATTTCCGCGGCGATCCCTCCTCGGCGATGCTGGAAGTCCTGGACCCCGAACAAAACTGCGCTTTCAGCGATCATTACCTGGAAATCGACTTCGATCTGTCGAAGGTATTGTTCATTTGCACAGCTAACCAGATCCATCAGATACCACACCCGCTACGGGACCGTATGGAAGTTATTTCGCTGTCAGGTTACATCGATATGGAAAAAATTGCTATTGCCAAGCAGCACCTGATTCCACGTATGATCAAGGAGCACGGGCTATCGGATGAACAACTTCATTTCAGCGATGGAGCGCTATCCAAAATTATTCGCGGTTATACCAGAGAAGCGGGTGTGCGTAACCTGGAACGCATGATCGCTACCGCCTGCCGAAAGACTGCCATGCGCATCACCGAAGATGATGATAGACCGGTGAAAATGACCGGTAAGAACTATCAAGAGATCATGGGAGTGCCGAAGTTCAATATGAGCAAGACAACCCGTGCTCCAGGAGTGGGATTAGCTTATGGGCTGGCCTGGACTCCGGTCGGCGGTGAAGTGCTGGCCATCGAATGTTCCTGGATGCCGGGAACTGAACGGGTGCATCTCACCGGTCACTTGGGCGAAGTGATGAAAGAATCAGCGGATATTGCGCTTTCCTACTTGCGGTCTAACAGCACTGCTTGGGGATTAACTTCAGATTTCGTCAACGGCAAGGAGATCCACCTGCATGTGCCGGAAGGCGCCACGCCTAAGGATGGCCCTTCGGCGGGGATTACGATGGCGGCGGCGTTGGCGTCGCTATTTTCTGGGATCCCCATGCGGGAAGACCTGGCCATGACGGGTGAATTGACACTGCAGGGGAGGATTCTGCCGGTGGGCGGCGTCCGTGAAAAGCTGGTGGCCGCGCACCGCGCCAACGTGAAGGATATCCTGCTGCCCAAAGATAACAAGCAGGACCTGGAAGAGATCCCGAACAACATCAAAGACAAGCTGCGCATTCACTTCGTGGACAACATCGGCGATGCGCTGAAACTGGCGCTGCCAGGAATAAAGAAGAAGTAGTTAGCTGTCAGCAGTTAGCTGTTAGCAATTAGATGTAGCGCGGGGGCTTGCCCCCGCCTCAACAAGGGGTTGCAACCCCTTGTTAATGATCATGGAGCCGGATTGTCTCACCATAGGTGCAGGCATTCCGGCATTTTTTATGATGATATTGTCCGCCAAAATGTTTTGTCCGTCTCATGTGTCGTCCGCTTGTGCGGGAAATTTTTCAGCTAGTGACGAAAAAGTCGCTTTGAAAGAAAAAACAGAAATGTTGTAAATTTGCGTAGTCCAGGTGGGCAGATGGAGCATTTACTTATAATATACAACAGATTGTATGGGAATGCAAGAGGAAAGGGGTGAGAATAGGAGATAGAAGATAGGAGGGGGGAGGATCGTGGATGTGCTGTCGCCTCCCCGCAGGCGACAGTTTAGTTCTCAGTCAGAAGTGTAAAGTAGGCACTGCTGCGTCAGTAGCTGTTTCGGTCACACTCGGGTTGGCGCAAGACCCCCGAAGTGGCAGGCGACTACGCGGCAGGAACACCGCTTATTAATTAACCTCAGGTATCTGCTTCGCTAATCCCCCCACCTCGCGCGAAAGCCGCGCACATCCACATGAACGAAGGGACCGTGGGAGTTAGTTTTGCGGTACCATCCCAATCCGCCTTGAAACGGCTTGTACCAGGCTTTACCGTACAGATCGTCGATAATATTGTAGAGGATTTCAGCATCCTTGTAGGTGTGGCTGCCGTCTCCGTTGATGTCATCCATCATGCCATCGACGGGATTTTCATCGATGAAGATATCGGCCGCTCCGCCCCAGACATGGCGGCTGTATTTGACGTTGCCGATTGCTTTGTTGTAATAGGGTGTACGGTAACCGCTCATGATGTGAAACGTTTGACAAGCATATCCTTTTCGATTCACCTCTTCCAGAATTCGTTCCAATTTTCGCAACAGTCTCGTCCGCAGGACCAGGTATTTAGGGTAGCCGCCATCCTGTTTGCATAAGAACTGAGCAATGGTGAAATGTGGACTGACTAGAGTATTCTGATTTTCTTCCGTCACTTCAATAAATCCTCTTGGTTTTTTGTAAATTGCCAGTTTCTTCAGAGGAATTTCGGGGTATCTACCAATGTGGTACCCATTCAGATATTCCCCTTTTACAGAATCCAGAGGCACCATGACGAAGACGTTGAAGCGCATGGTATCCGCAGGGTTCTGCTGTTCTACCCACAGCGAGTAAAGACCGGCTGATGCGGGCGCTTTCCAGCGCCAGCCAACGGTATCCACATTGACGGGAGGAGCTTGATCAGAATGGAACTTGAAGGTTACACCCGCCTGATAATCTGATACTTTGAGATGAACCTCTTCACCCGGCAGGACAAACAAACCCATGATCTCAAATTGTGAGACTTCCTCTTTGAAGGAGACTTTAAAGGTTGCTTTCCCAGCGTCGAAGGATTCAGACTGTGCGAAGGTTTCGACACTGATTGCTGATAGAGCGAGGGCCAGGGTAACTGAGATAGTCGTGTATATTCTCATGCTAATTCCCCATGATTTCTTCGATTTCTGGTGGAGCTTCCGTCAGAGCATGGTACAATTTTGTATCCCGGCTATAGACGTCTTTTCTAAAGTTTACGATGCCAGAATCACCCGTCCAGGCAGTCCAGTAAAGAATGTGTATTGGAATTATCTCTGGAAGCGTTACGGTCTGTTCTACGTTTTTGGCGATAACAGCATTGATTTTTGCTCGATTCCAGCCGGGGCTTTTAGCTAACAGATAATCAGTCAATTCCAGCGGTTTTTCAATGCGGATGCATCCCGAACTGAATGCGCGATCCTGTTTCTCGAAGAGCTCCTTGGCAGGAGTATCGTGCAGATAGACCTTGAATTTGTTGGGAAACATGAATTTGACATGTCCCAGAGAGTTGGTGGCGCCAGGATCCTGGCGGAACCGATATTGAAGATTTTTGCCGGACACCTTCGACCAATCGACAGTGTAAGGATCGATCTCCACGGTATTTACGTCCCAACCCTTGAAAACGCGGATGTTTTTAGATGCCAGATAGCCCGGGTCCTTTTTGATCGCGGGAAGAACATCGTTGATGGTAATTCCAGGGGGCACGTTCCAGTAAGGACAGAAGACCAGATAGGTCATTTTATCGCTGAAGACGGGCGTTCTACGGTAATCCCGGCCCACGACTACCCTCATTTCCAGTATGCTGCTATCTTCTTCAACAACGAACAGCCTGAAATCGGCGATGTTGACAATGATATGTTTTTTACCCAAATCCTGCGGCAGCCAGCGCCATCGTTCCAGGTTGATCTCAATCTGACGAATGCGATCTCGCGCAGGGACGTTCAGCGCAGCCAGAGTTTGCGGGCCTACATACCCGATCGGCTCCAAACCGTGACGTTTCTGAAATGCCTTGACAGCATTTTCAATTCTGCTGTCATAAGTAAAGTTTGAATCCGCTTCAATATCCTGCAAATCTCCGGTGATCTGAAGCCTTTGAATCAGTATGGAAACTCTCTGATCTGTCATGCCGGGCTGGAGTTTTGGACCTTCTGGAATTGCCGGCCAGCCGCCTTTATACCGAATATCGCGGTAGTCGGTCAGCGCCTGCCGCAGACGCCAATATCCAGTCTGTTCAGGAAGAAGGTTTCGCAAAGCAGTTCCAATTTCCTGGTCTGCCAGAGCTTTGCTTAAAACCTTGCCTATATCAGCATCCCGGCGGTTTGCCTGCCATTCGGCGTCGATGGTTTCCGGATTGACACGGCCTGCAAGTAGATGTGAACCATAGACCAGAAAAGCGTCAGTGCAAAGCAGTTCCAAGTCAACCAGCAGTCTAAACCGGTCCTGTTTTGGTAGATTTTTCTGATCTTTAAACAATTCATTTATCGACCGGATCTGGGTAATGTGATAATCATTGGGGCTCAACGCCTCGCGGAGTCCTTCATGAATAGCGTTAATTAGTGTTTGTACTCGAGGAAGTGGTTTTGTTCCATCACTCCATGCAGGTGCGAATCCTCGTTGCTCGTAAAATGCAGGCAGAGCTTGAGACGCATAGATCAATTCACCCTGTATTTCGATCAGCGGAGGATAGCCGGCAGCTTCGATGCGGTTGCGAATGCGTTCTGTCAGAGCATCTACTTGAGGACTTGCTGATGACCGCTGAAAACAGCAGATCAGGACGCAGATGATTAAAAGCTGGCGTAAACTGGATGTTGTCATTAAATAAAGTCTCCCGTTGATGTAACTATGATAATGAACAAAGATTTGGCCAATATTGCAAGGACTTTATCCGCAAATCAGCAAGTAGCTGATATAATCAATCCAAAATACTTTTTTTCTCAGATAAATATACTTATATTATGGAGTGTACCGTTAGCAATAATAAAATCGTTTTATTAATCCGGTGGAGGAAGAAAAATCATGTCTAAAATAATGAAAACTTTCGTCATGCGTGGTATCGGAAAAGTGGCGTTCATGGATAAACCAATTCCGGTACCTGGCCCCAATGATGCCATCATCAAAACGACCCGTGCTCTGGTTTGTACCTCTGATGTACATACGCTGCATGGTGCTATTGGTGACCGTATGGATCTGACCTTTGGGCATGAAGCTGTCGGTTTGGTGCATCAGACCGGTAAAGAAGTCAAGACAGTGAAAGTTGGGGATCGCGTCGCCGTCAATGCGATTACCCCGTGTTATAAGTGCATCAATTGTCTGCGCGGTTTTCCATCGCACTGTACGCAGATGTTAGGAGGCTGGAAATTTGCTAACATCAAGGATGGCAGTTTTGCTGAATACTTTCATGTAAACGATGCAGATGCCAACCTGGCGATTATCCCAGCATCTGTCCCTGACGAAAAAGCAGTTTACACTTGTGATATGATGTCAACCGGTTTTATGGGCGCTGAAAATGCCAGAATACCCCTTGGTGGAACGGTGGCTATTTTCGCTCAAGGGCCGGTGGGTCTGATGGCGACGGCCGGAGCTAAAATGTTAGGAGCGGGACTTATCATCGCCGTTGACGGTGTGCCGAATCGGTTGAAAATGGCCAGGCATTTCGGCGCTGACATTACCATCAATTTCAAGGAGACAGACCCGATCAAAAAGATCATGGAAATTACAGGCGGGCAGGGAGTTGATTCCGCGATCGAAGCTCTGGGTGGTCAGGAAACTTTTGAAGCGTGCGTTAAGAGCACATCTCCCGGAGGGACAATTTCCATCACTGGGTACTTCGGCGAAGGCGACTATGTCAACATTCCTCGGCTCGATTGGGGTGTTGGGATGAGTGACAAGGTTATTGCTACCGGTCTTTGTCCCGGGGGCAAGGTGCGCATGCAGCGTCTGCTGAGACTGTTGGAAACGGGGAAAATAGATCCAACTCCTTTGACCACGCATCAATTCCCATTCAAGGAAGTTGACAGAGCTTTGCGCATGATGGAAACCAAGGATGATGGCATCATTAAGCCATTGATCATCTTTGATTGACATACAATATTCTAACCAACAAAATGAAGGCGGGAACTCAACCCGCCTTTTTTGTATTATGCCCTCTCCCAAACTCACTTCCCTGCATTTCCTATTGATTTATTGGCTTATCTCGCTTATCTTTCCTATGATAGAAAAAATGGCCATATTTTAAGGACTTTACCATGTCTTCCCGAGTCATACGCGCCCCGCGGGGCACCGAAATATCGTGCAAGGGCTGGCAGCAGGAAGCCGCCCTGCGCATGCTCATGAATAACCTGGACCCGGAAAACGCGGAAAACCCGGATGAACTGATCGTTTACGGCGGTTCCGGCAAAGCCGCCCGCAACTGGGAAGCGTTCGACGCCATCGTGCGAGCCTTACGCGAACTTGAGATGGACGAAACGCTGTTGGTGCAGTCCGGCAAGCCGGTGGGAATCTTCCGCACGCACGAAATGGCGCCGCGGGTGCTGATCGCCAATGCCAACCTGGTCGGCAACTGGGCTAACTGGGACTACTTCCGCGATCTGGAAAAGAAGGGTCTGATCATGTTCGGCCAGATGACGGCTGGATCGTGGATCTACATCGGCACGCAGGGGATTTTGCAGGGGACTTACGAAACCTTTGTTTCAGCCGCGCAGACTCACTTCCAGGGCGATCTTTCCGGTAAATTAGTGCTATCCGGCGGTTTAGGAGGTATGGGTGGCGCTCAACCGTTAGCGGCTACCATGGCTGGCGCTGTGGCTATCATCGTCGAGGTGGATGAAGAGCGCATCAAGCGGCGGTTGGATAAACGCTACCTGGACGTCATGGCGACCAACTTCGATGAAGCGTTGAAACTGGCGATGGACGCCAAAGCGAAGAAGCAGGCATTGTCGGTAGGGCTGCTGGGCAACTGCGCAGATGTTTTCCCTGAATTCGTCAAACGTAGGATCATTCCCGACATCGTCACCGACCAAACCTCAGCACACGATGAGCTGAATGGCTACGTGCCCAATGGGGTGTCCTACCAGGCAGCTTTAGATCTGCGCAAAACAGATCCACAGAAATACACTGAACTTTCCTATAAAGCGATGGCGGATCACGTCCGCGCGATGGTGGAACTGAAAGACTTAGGCGCCATTGTCTTCGATTATGGCAACAACATCCGCGCTCAGGCTGAAAAAGGCGGCTATGACCGGGCGTTCGAATTCCCGGGATTCGTGCCGGCGTATATCCGGCCGCTCTTCTGCGAAGGGAAGGGACCGTTCCGCTGGGTGGCGTTGTCCGGCGATCCCAACGATATTTACCGCACCGATGAAGAGGTGCTGAAACTGTTTCCTGAAGATAAAGCTCTGGCGCGCTGGATCAAGTTGGCGGCGGAAAAGGTCGAATGGCAGGGACTGCCGGCGCGCATCTGCTGGCTGGGTTATGGAGCCCGCGCTAAATTCGGCGTGGCCATCAACGAATTAGTGCGCACCGGCGAAATCAAAGCGCCGATTGTGATCGGACGCGATCACCTCGATTGCGGCAGCGTGGCCTCGCCCTGGCGGGAGACGGAAGCGATGAAAGACGGTTCCGACGCCATCGCTGACTGGCCGATTTTGAATGCGTTGCTGAATACCGCTTCGGGTGCGTCATGGGTCAGTTTCCATCACGGCGGCGGTGTGGGGATCGGGTATGCGTTGCATGCCGGTCAGGTGAGTGTCATGGACGGCACCGACCTGGCAGCTAAGAAGGCGCAATTAGTGCTGACCAACGATCCGGGTATCGGCGTGGCCCGCCATGCGGATGCTGGGTATGAGTTGGCGGAGCAGGTAGCGAGAGATCGTGGAATTAAAATACCACGGTAGTATGTGTAATTGCACCTGAATAAATGTCAGGTGCTCTATGTAGGCATCCAAGTCACTGAAGTGACTATAAGAGATAGAATGTCTTATTGAATTCATTCAATTGGATGTAAAATGCGAGCACCGGAATTTCAATCCGGTGCCGACTGAAGAGATGACTATCCTATGGCTATCCATTCTGACACCATCACTGTCCGTACAGCGGGCCATTGCGAAATCTTAAATATAACTGAAGAAGCGCAGGCGGTCGTCGCAATTGCAGGGATGTTAGATGGCATCCTGACGCTTTTCGTTCCGGGATCGACCGGTGGTCTATCGACCGTGGAGTACGAGCCGGGATTATTGAAAGATCTGCCTGACTTCTTTGAACGGATCGCTCCGGCGAAGATGCGCTACTCGCATGATGATACCTGGCATGACGGCAATGGTCATTCGCACGTACGGGCTACCCTGATCGGGCCGTCGTTGACGGTGCCGTTTACCGGTGGCAGATTAACGTTAGGGACGTGGCAGCAGATTATTTTCATTGATTTTGATAATAAATCCAGAAACCGCCAGATTATCGCACAGGTGATGGGGGAATGAAAGTCCCGAAATACAATCTTTTCATCCTTTACCTGACCTGGTACACCTTCAAGGTGTTCTGCTGGATCTATTTTCGCGCCTCAGGGAAGGGATATAAGAATTACCCTAAGAAGGGGCCTTACCTGATTGCCATGAATCATAACAGCCTCATCGATATTCCAGCGATGGCGACGGCCGTCAACCGGCCTGGATATACGATGGTGAAAGCGTCGCTTTTCAAGATTCCAGTCGTAGGCTGGTGGATGCGGCGCATCGGTTTCTTTCCGGTCAAAAGAGGCGCGGGTGACAGACAGGCTATCGAAAATTCGCGGGGGATCTTAGCTCGAGGGGACGTTCTGATCTTAGCGCCCGAAGGCACCCGGCATCGCAAAGGCGAAAGCCGCCCCAAGGTGCATTCCGGGATTGTGCGGCTGGCTCAAGAATTTGATTGTCCTATCATCCCCGTTGGAGTGACAGGAACGCGTAAGATTTTACCTCCTGGAGCGAAGGTTCCGCGTCCTTTCAAGCTGCTCGTGCGCATCGGAGAACCGATTCACCTCGAAAAAGTGGAGGTAACACCGAAGAATCAGGAGATTCTCCAGCGTCAGGCTGAAATGGTGATGGACAAGGTGTACGAACTTTCCGGCGATCAATTCGAATAGCGACGATGTCAATTCTGCTGAAAAATATCGGTAAACTGCTCAATCCCAGATCGGACGGCACCTGGGATGAAATCAGCCAGGCTGCCATTTCCTTCGATGATAAAGTTCTGAGATACGGACCGGAAGCCGCCATGATCTCGAAGGCAGGAGATGCTGAGATCATCGATGCGGGCGGCAAGCTGGTAACTCCCGGTCTGGTGGACAGCCATACTCACGTTGCCTTCGCAGAGCCGCGGCAGGCAGAATTTGAGATGCGCAACGCGGGGAAGTCGTATCAGGAGATCGCTGCTGCAGGCGGAGGAATTCGTTCTTCGGTCAGGTCGTTACGCGCTATTTCCGAAGATGAACTCGTGGAACGGATCTTACCCCGTCTGAATACGTTCCTGCAGTATGGCGTCACGACCATTGAGGCGAAATCGGGGTATGGTTTATCGACCGAGCATGAACTGAAGCAATTACGCGCTTTAAAGAGCTGCGCGGAACGGCATCCAATAGATATCTACAGGACTTTATTAGCGGCTCATGAAGTGCCAGATGAGTACCGCGACAACCGGGCAAAGTATCTCGATATCGTCATTAATGAGACGATTCCCGCTGCGGCCGAAGCTGGTTTAGCAACTTTCTGCGACGTTTTCTGCGAAGAGGGTGTTTATTCTGTGGACGAATCCCGCCGCGTTCTGGTGGCGGCCAAGGCGCATGGCCTGATACCCAAGATTCACGCGGATCAGTTGTCGTATTCGGGCGGCGCGGAATTGGCAGCCGAGATGAGCGCGGCATCAGCAGAACATCTGGATTACATATCAGATGCAGGCATCCGACAGATGGCAGATGCAGGTGTTGTCTTTTGCCTGTTGCCCGGTGCAGTCATCTTCCTGGGGCTGGACCGCTATCCAGCCGCGCGTAAAATAATCGCCACAGGGGGACAGATAGCACTTTCTACCGACTTCAATCCGGGAAGTTCAGCGACACAAAACCTGCCTCTGATGATGACACTGGGATGCGTTTTTTGTAAGCTGACTATTCGGGAAGCACTATGGGCGGCAACTTATGGCGGCGCAGCGGCGTTAAAATGTACGGATTGGACGGGATCATTAAACTTGGATCAAGCGGCTGACCTGGTTATCTGGAACTGTGATGATGAAAGATTAATACCATATTATTTTGGCGTAAATTTGGTGCAGGATGTCTATAAATCGGGCCGACTGGTTGTAAAAGATGGTAAATTGCTTGCATGATTGGTTCAAAACGTTTTTATTCAAGTAGTTATTGAAGAATCTTGATTCCTTAGCATAAGGCGAACCCTCCTTGGTCGCACCAGACGCTTTGAACACTGAACCAGCACGCATTAAAGTTTCCAAGACGGATTTCGACTGGACCCGTTTTGGTTTCCTCTTAGAAGAAGAGCTGGGAGATCTCCTGACTCCCCAGGAGACGCTGCAGTCCTTCGGTACTCTCCTGAAAAAGCAACTTCCCCTCGAGTATTTGGAAGTATTTCTGCTGCCTGGTCAATTACCCAAAGAAGCCGAAAAAGTGAATTGGGTTCAAAACGACACGGGTTATGGTGGTAAGCTTTTGTCGATCATTCTGCGAGACAAGTTCCTCCGGAGGCTGCCTCGCCGTAAACAGGCAGTCGTTATCGACATTGAGGATTCAGATCAATTAATCGAAAACCGCGAGCTGTTGCGTATCATGGAACTCAAAGCCGGGATTCTAGTTCCCTTGACGCATAAAAATAACACTTACGGCGTCTTGAGCCTGTTTTCCCAGCGGGAGACGACTTTCTCGCCTCAGTTGAAACGCTGGCTGGTCTATTGTGGAGCGATTTTAATACGAGCGCTGCTGCGTTCCTGGGAACATCAGGCAGCTTGTAGAATGGCGACGACGGATCATTTAACGGGCCTTGTCAATCACCGCCATTTTATGGAACAACTTCAGACAGAATTCACACGCGCCCGGCGTTATCAGAATTGGCTCTCTTTGATTCTGATCGATATTGATTTCTTCAAACAGTACAATGATATCAACGGTCATCTCGCAGGCGATCTAGTTCTTAAGAAAGTTGCTCAGACGATCAAAAAGTCTGTCCGTGAAATGGACCTTCTGGCACGCTGGGGCGGCGAAGAATTCGCTCTGCTGCTGCCGGAGAGCGACATCCAGAGTGGGATGATCGTAGCGGAGAAAATTCGCCGTGAAGTCGAGGCTTTGATTGTCAGAAATCAGAAAGAACAACCCAACGGCAACTTAACAATTTCCCTCGGTGTTGCAGCCAATAACACCGAAGTTAAAAACTACCGTGAAATGTTCAAGCGCGCAGATACCGCTCTTTATCAGGCAAAGCATGACGGAAGAAACCGCTGTTCACCCGCAAAATAGGACTTAGAGCTTGGATAAATTCAAAATTTTTCGTATATTATGGAAATTTCCTTTCAGCGTATATAAGTGTTTTTGAACACATTAGAAAGCAGCATTATGCCCAAGAAAGTATATAAAATTCTGTTTGCCTCAAGCGAAGTTGTTCCCTTCTCAAAAACCGGCGGGCTCGCCGACGTAGCCAGCGCTCTACCTAAGCAGCTTAAACAAATGGGTCACGATATTCGTATCGTCACACCGAAATATCGAGCTATCAATGACGTTAAGTACCGCTTGCGCGAAGTCATCCGTTTGAAAGAAATTTCTGTTAAATTGGGTGATAAAACTCACCACATCGCGATAAAATCTGCGTTCATCCCCGACACCAAAGTTCAAGTATACTTCATCGAATATCCCAAGTATTATGATCGTGAATCGCTCTATGTCGATCCCGACACCGGCACCGACTATGATGACAACGACTTACGATTTTTCCTGTTCTCCAAGGGCATCTTGGAAATCGCCAAGATCTTAAGCTGGAAACCGGACATCATCCACTGCAACGACTGGCAGTCAGGAGTGGTGCCCCTTTACCTGAAAACCCTTTTTAAGGATGATCCCTTCTTTGCCGCGACGAAGACCGTCCTGTCAATCCATAATGTCGGATACCAGGGCAATTTCCCGCCCGAAGCTGTTGTTAACGGCGGGTTGCCCCCAAAGATATTTTATCCGTCGGCGCCAGTTGAATTTCACGGCAAATTCAGCTTTCTAAAGTCTGGCATCAAGTACGCGGATATCGTCACTACGGTCAGTGAAAAATACGCCGAAGAGATTCAGACTACCGATGAGTATGGTTTTGGTCTGGCTAGTGACCTGCATGATCGGACAGATGATCTTTACGGCATATTAAACGGTATAGACGTCGATATATGGCATCCAGAAAAGGATGATCTGATTCATCAGAAGTTCAGCAAGGATGATCTGGAAGGGAAGGAGGCAAACAAAAAGGCCTTACTGGAACGGTGCGGGTTGGAATATAATCCAGACGTTCCATTGATTGGAATTATTTCCCGGCTGGCTGCACAGAAAGGGTTCGATCTCTTAGAAGAGATCCTCGATGATATTGCCCCTCTAAATATGCAAATGATAGTGCTGGGACATGGTGATAAAGTCTATCATGATCTCTTTGAAGCTGCGATGCAGAAATATCCCAATAAATTCTCGGTGCATTTGAACTTCAACAACCAACTGGCACACCAGATTGAAGCCAGTTCCGACTTCTTCCTTATGCCGTCCCGCTATGAACCCTGCGGCTTGAATCAGATGTACAGTTTCATGTACGGCACCGTGCCGATCGTCCGATCCACCGGCGGGTTGGCTGATACCGTGAAGGACGTCGACGAGAATCCTCAAAATGGCACTGGATTCACTTTCGAAAAGTACAAGTCGGACAAGCTGTTGGACGTTATCCAGCGCGCGGTGAACTTTTACGGCGGCCGGAAGGCATTTCGTGCGCTGCAGGCGCGCGGCATGAGTCAGGACTTTTCCTGGAAACGATCTGCACTCTGCTATCTTGACATCTATGCCAAGGCCTTAGAGAAATAACGAAAACCAGGAATCGATAATTACCCGGCGGTTCGATGCGATTTTTATCCGTACTTTTGCTGTCAACAATTCTCGTTGCCGCATCGTCAAGCGCCGGTTTCTCTTTGGAAAAAGAGCATTCCATCCATCCCCCCTATGGGGATATCACACCCATTCTGCCTGCCGCTTTAGACGTCAGCCCTACCGGTCATTTATACCTACTAAATGCTCGTCTGGCAGTCATCATCAAAATGACCAGAGACGGAGAGGTTATTCGCCAGATAGGCGGTCCCGGATCGGGCGCGGAACAGTTTTCTGATCCAGCGGATCTCTGCGCAATTTCCGGTCTGAATGTCTATGTCGCGGATCGCGGCAATGATCGCATTGTTCGTTTTGACCGGGAACTAACTTACCTGGCTGCCTTTAAATCATTAGAAGGGACTTCGTTCGATCTGACGTTTGAATTTCCCCAGTCGGTCCTGATCGGTCTGCTCGGCGATCTCTATATTGGCGATGGTGGCAACGACCGTATTTTGAAGATTGATCCTGAAGGGCGCCCGGCGTTTTCCTTTGGTGAATATGGCGGCGGATTCGGGGCGTTGGCAGCGATTCAGCGTCTGGAATTGGATCCACGTGGTGGTTTATGGGCGCTGGACCAGGAAGGACAGGTCACCCGTTTTGATGAATTCGGCGGTTATTTAAGGCAGCTTGAAGCAGTGACTGCCGGCAATCCAACCGGATTGGCAATATCTAATCAATACGTGTGGGTCTCTTCGGATTCGAACTTATGGCAATTTGACCGGGATCTCAGAGAAATCACCAATTTTACTCGCGAACAGTTAAATTTATCCACTGATGTGACCTTGATAGATCTCGCCTATCGAAAAGAAAACCTCTGGATATTGGATTCCAAAGGATCCATCCATCGCTATAAACTATCCCCTACGCGATGATCGTGCTGCACAACCGAATCATTACCTCCCTCCTCTGCATACTTCTCCTCTCATCCATCGCTTTGGCATTCCAGCCGTTCGATCTTACCAGCAGGCGTCAGCTTATTTCTGGCACCGGTTTGGATCAGCCGTATCAACTGGAGGCCGGTTTGATTATAGAAAACAGCGAAAAGATCAGCATCGACGATTCCTTACTGGTCAAAGAACAGGACTACCGGATTGATTACGTTCGGGGGATTTTAAGGCTAAAAGGTGTATTAGCAGTTAGTGATACAGCTATTGTCTATTACCAGGTATTTCCCTTTGATCTGCCTGTTTCCTACTACAACCCTATTTTGACGATACGGGATGATGAGGTCGCTGAAATCGATACCATCAAGCCGCCGCAACAGCCTTCGGAAGCGCAGGTTTTCGACACGGGGACGCTGCGCAAGAGTGGAACCCTGGTGCGCGGCATTACTATAGGATCGGATCAGGATCTGTCCGTCGAATCGGGATTAAACTTGCAGGTTGAGGGGCGGTTGGGGCGCAATATTGACATCTTAGCGCTGTTGAATGACCAGAATACGCCGATTCAACCGGAAGGCAATACGGCAACCATAGAAGAGATCGACAAAGTCCTGATTCAGGTGAAAACGCCTAAATTTGATGCGACGTTCGGCGATTATGAGCTGGTTTACTCCGGCAACCGCTTTGGGGGATATTATCGGAAACTGCAGGGCGCTCGTTTGGACGCGCGGTTGGGGGACGTCGATGCGACCATTTCGGGAGCGGTATCGCGCGGGCAGTATCATAGTAATTTCTTTTTTGGTGAAGAGGGAAATCAAGGCCCCTACCGGCTGTCCGATAAGCAGGGGAGAACGGGGATCCTGGTGCTTGCTGGAACGGAAAAAGTCTGGTTGGACGGAGTGCGGCTGCAGCGCGGTGAGAACAATGATTATACCATAGAATACGGTTTGGGAGAAATTATCTTCACGCCCCGCCGCTTGATCACGTCGGATTCCCGCATTACGGTCGATTTCCAATTTTCGAATGAGGTATACAGCCGCGACATTTATACAGGCTTTACCGAAGCGCGTTTTCTCAATAACCGGCTGGGGATTCGGACGACGGCAGTTGCAGAATCGGATGCCCGCAATAATCCTCTTGCGTACGTACTGACGGATTCCGCGAAGAGCGCCCTTCAAGCTGCCGGTGACGATCCCACAGCAGCAGAGATATTGCAAGTCTTGCAGGTCGAAGTCGGCGAAGGGGAGTACCTCGCCGATACAACCTCGTGGGGTGGCGCAACCTATGCCATTTATACTTACGTTGGTTTCGACTCTATTGGTGATTATAATGTCGTTTTCAGTTACGTGGGATATAATCAGGGCGACTATGCCCGAGTTGCTGGCAGCGAAGGATTTTACTACGAATGGGTGGGGCCGAATCAGGGGGAATACGCCCCAGTGCAACGGCTGCCGCTGCCCCAGCATCACCGCCTGGCAGACGTTGAGATCTGGGGTGAGCCGACGAAAACTTCATCGATTCGCTTTGAGGGGGCGGCTTCTGACTTGGATTTAAATACCTGGTCGGAGGAAGGAGACGGCGATAATGTCGGCGTGGCCTGGTCTACCGAAGGGCACTGGCAGTCGTCAGAAGAGAAGTCGAGCGGAGATTTTTCCCGCCTCATGCTCGACGCTAATGTCAGAGACGTGGATGCAAAATTCCGCCAGATCGACCGGACACAGCAAATAGAGTACGATCGCTACTGGGATTTGGATTCAGGCGCTTCGGAAGAGGAATCGGTGGCTGAAG
This sequence comes from bacterium, assembly GCA_018812585.1. Classification (GTDB taxonomy): domain Bacteria; phylum Electryoneota; class B3-LCP; order B3-LCP; family B3-LCP; genus JAHJDJ01. The sequence continues at coordinate 2,979 of JAHJDJ010000126.1, read as the reverse complement.
CGAAGTTGACGCTGCGTCCCATTTCCTTCTGGACGTCGAGCGGCAGTTATGGCTTTATCGATAAAGCATCCGACGGATTTCAATCTGAACGCTGGTCGGGTGAGTCGCGCTTTACGGGCAGGAATCTTCCTCAGGTGACCGCCAATGCCGACTGGATTCGCAGCAGCAGTGAGCCACTGGGCAGAACAGGTTTTTGGACCAGAGGAAAATCCTCAACCAGTTATAGGATTTGGAGGTTGACGCCTTCTCTAAGTTATGAACGTGAACACAAACGCAACAGCTACGCCGACTCGACAGCCGGATTCCAGTTTTCGGATTATATCGCAGGGATGATTTACGAAGCTGGTTATATAAAACTGGAATCTTCCCAGGGCTTTCGGTCCGAGGACCGCTACAAACAGGAAGAGTTGAGCGATTTCAGCGCCTCTCAGACCAGCCACTACAAAGCTGGACTATCGTCCTGGCACGATCTGTCCGGTGACCTGCTGTACACTCACCGAGCCAAGAAATTCGATGAAGCGGATTCTGCTGAGGTTAAGACGGATCTGATGGAGATCAATTTCGGCTGGACGCCGTTCGGGAGGGCTGTCGATTTAGCGGCAAATTATCGCATCAACAATACGCAAGTGTCAAGCCTGGTGCAAACACCTCTGTATGTCGGAGCGGGACAGGGGACGCATGTCAAGGTTGGGGATATTTACTTTGAAGATCCCGACGGCGAGTACATCTTAGTGGCGCAGTCCACAGGCGATTTCACACCCGTAGTAGAACTGGAAGGCTCCATGTCCTTAGATCTGGATCCCTACCGCCTAGCCAAGGGTGTCAAAGAGAAGCTGCCAATCCCCTGGAAACATCTGTCATCGCAGACGCTGATCAACTTCAGCGAAAAAACCAAAGAGCGTGACGTCTGGGCTCTGTACCGTCTCGATTTTTCCAAGTTTCAGGGAGATTCCACTTTACTGGGAAATCTGCTGGTGCGCGAAGATCTTTACCTGTTTCGTCACAGTAGGGATCTATCTTTCCGTCTGCGCGGTGAAATCAATCAGTCTATCTCCAATCTTTACTTGTCCGGTGGGCAGGAGACGAAGCGGCAGTTGATCTCGTTTCGAGTACGCCGCTCTTTTAGTGAAGAGTGGTCTCTGCAAGGGGACATCGGCCGGGAGAGCGATATGCGGAATTACCGGCTTTCGGGAGTGTCCAGCCGCGATATCAACAGTTGGGTCACATCGTTGGAGCCGGTATTTCGTCCTTCACGAGTCTGGGAATTTGGAGTCCGTGCGGGTCTTCTTCTAGACAATGACGGTGTGGAGGATATTCAAGCGACGCGCTATGGGTTAGAACCGCGCATTGTTCGCAGTTTCATGCAGAAGGGGCGCGGCGAACTGCGGGGCAGTTGGTATCACGTCACCACCAATGCGGAATCACTGCCTTATGAGATGGCGGAGGGTGATCCTCCGGGGGATAATTTCCGTTGGGATTTACGCCTCGATTACAGAATTTCCAGATATTTAACTGCGACGGTTTCGTACTCCGGCAGCAAAGACGCCGACCGGGATGCGATTCACATCGGGCGTGCGGAAGTCAGAGCTTTCTTTTAGGATCCATGAGACGATATCTGCGACAAATCCTTATTTTCTTCCTGCTTTCAGCGGGCGTTGCACAAGCGGCTGATCTGCCTGAATTGCAGGTCGTTTCAGTGCGCGGCAACCGCTATTTTTCAGCGCAGAAGATGATCGGATGGTCCGGCCTGAAACGAAACAAGCCAGTGTCTCAGGAGAACCTTACCGATGCGGCGATGAACATATTGAATAAATTGTCCGCAGCCGGTTACTACTTTTGCCGCATCGATTCCATACAGCAGGATTACAGTTCGGATTCCAGCTTAGTATCGGTGACGTACCATGTCGATGAGGGCGAACGGTTGATTTATGGCGGCATGGAGATTATCGGTGACACACTCAGTTTGGATGAAGATTTCCTGTCGTTAGCGCGTCCCGGAAACCCGCTTTTTTATACCGATCTTGGCTATGATCTGTCGGATGTGATACGGAACAAAGAGGAAGCGGGGCATCCGTTTGCCAGACTTGACATAAAAGATCTGGCTTTGCATCATGATACCCTCTCGGTGGCTGCCAGATTAACTGCGGGTCCACAGGCATACCTCGATAAAGTTCGTATTATCGGGCTGCGCAGCACCAAGCCGAATGTCATTGCCAGAGAAACGCGCATTGTACCGGGTGAACCTTACAGTTTGTCCCGCGTGCAGCGCGCCCGCCAACGAATTCGGAAACTGCCTTATGTGGAATCGGTCTCGGTACCGGCTCTGGTGCCGATGGGATCAAATCGTTATGATTTGCTTTTTCAAGTGGAAGAAGCCCGCAGCAATTCCTTCGATGGCGTGGTGGGGTATCAACCAGGCGCTGATGGGGAAGAGGGTGTGGTTACCGGACTCCTGGATCTCTCGTTCTTGAACTTATTCGGGACAGGCCGCAAAGCAAAAATCCACTGGGAACGCGCCTCTGAAAATCAGCAGGCGCTGCTGCTCTTCTATGAAGAACCGTGGATTTTCGGTCTGCCGATCAACCTCTGGGGGGAGTTCAGTCAGGAGATTCTGGATTCTTTATACTTGGAACGATTCATGGCTGCTGGAGCGACCTGGCCAGCCCTGGACGTTCTATCCCTGAAAGGCTCTATCTTTCAGGAAGAGGTGTTGCCGGATTCGGTGGGGGAATTGGTCGGTATTTATAAATCAACCGAACGCGGCGGCGCGCTTGAGTTGGAATACGACACTCGTGACTATATTGATAATCCTATTCGTGGTATATACTACCGTTCTCGAGCGGCGGCTTCAATCAAGGATTACACGGCGACATCGGGTTTGGAAAATGCAGACATCCGGCATTACGAAACCGACGTCTCCTGGTCTTATCCTGTTATTGGACGGCAAATTCTGAATCTGCAAGTGCATGGCAGGTTTCT
>JAHJDJ010000125.1 GCA_018812585.1 bacterium | reverse complement strand
GGAAAGTGGATGCTTATGCCAATGGGTTTGAAGTCATGAGCTATGTGCCCGGCGGCGATCGCATGGCTCTATCGGGCACTTCGATGGCTTCGCCAAATGTGACTAATTTAGCGGCAAAATTGTTCGCGCTAAATGCCAAGTTGACACCGGTGCAGGTTCGCAAATTGATCGAAAAGGGGTGTGAAGAACGCAAGTCCGGTGAACGTGTTGTGCGGTTAATCAACCCGAAAAAATCAGTCGAGCTACTGCATAAGATGTAAGCGTGAATAAGGTGAATTATTCAGAGGGCTTGTCCGCTTGAGGCGGGTGAGCCCTTTGTGGATTAAGGGGGGCATCCGGCGATAAAGTGGATGAGTTGAGTGTGCTGTCCCCTCTTTGCACGAAGGAAGAGCAGCCTCACACCATCGGAACTGGTTTCGCAGGAGGGCTGTCCTTACATCGTGAGGCATCTGTCGACTGCGGAGAGTCGATAGCACAGAAACTGCCGCTTTTTGAATTTTAATTCTTGCTTTAATCCCCAACGCTAAAGTTTCTGAGGCGTATTACAGAGCAAGTTGACACTAATTCGCAATTTGATTTAAGGGGATTAAAATGATTCGCAATAGAAGTCTGGTTTTAGCTTTACTTGCCGCTCTTCTGGCGACACAGGCGGCCCAAGCTGAAACGCATATATCGGGCGCTTTAAGCGGCACCCTGCCTGCTGACACTTACATCGTCGATGCTCAAATATACGTACCAGCCGGACAAACGCTGTTAATCGAAGCCGGATCGATCTTGCGCTTCGATGGTAATTTTGGTTTTCTGGTCGAGGGCACTCTGCAAGCAGCAGGTATCGAAGAAGACAGCATCGTCTTTGAGCCGAACATCGGCGTTACCAGTTGGTCTGGAATCGAATTTGCAGCCTCTTCTGTGAATACTAATAATCTGAGTTATAGCCGCATCAGCGGCAGTAATAATAGCGGAATACGAACTACGGCTTCCGAAATTCAGATCAGCAACAGCTTGATTGCCGGTAATTCAGCCGCGAATGGCGGTGGGTTATACGGATCGGGAACCACGCTTTACATCTCAGCCAGCGCCTTTGAAAACAATAACGGCACGAAAGGCGGCGGCATTTACCTGGGAAATGGCGGTTTACTGGACGTCGTTGAAAGTAATTTCTTGTATAATGTCGCTCTGCAGCATGGTGGTGGGATCTACCTGTTCTTTACGAATAGTGATGTAGATGGCTGTTATTTCGAAGGCAATCGCGCTGAAGATACAGTACGCGGTAAAGGCGGCGGCTTAAGCACGGAAAACTCTATCGTCACCGTAGTGAATAGCATTTTCACTCAGAACCATTCTGGACTTTCCGGCGGTGGTATCGGCTTGGTCAACGATTCACAAGGCACGATCACGCGCAGTGTGTTTTTCGATAATACGACATCCCGAAATGGCGCCGGCCTTATGCTGAAATGGTCTGTTGCCGAGGTCTTCAACTGCACTTTCGATGATAATGCTGCACCAGACGATGGCCCTGCTGTGTTCATCTCCCGAGATTCCTTCATCAATTTATACAACAGCAGTATCACAAATCATTCCGGGCCCTCGGCCATCTTTGTGGAATCAACTTCCAGCGGCTCATTCAGTTATAATAATTTACATGGCAACAGCGGAGCCAACTTTGGCGGTAATATTCCCACTGGCACGGGTCAAATCAGCACCGTCAACGCTAATGGCGATCCAGCAGATCAATATTACAACATCTTTGAGCTACCGGACTATGTCGATCAGGTCAACCGGGATTACAACCTGTTATCCAGCTCTGCTATGATTGACGCCGGTGATCCTAACAGCCCTTCCGATCCGGATGGCACAATTGCTGACATTGGCGCATTCTACTTTCTGCAGGGTGGTCCCGTCTTGTCAGTCACTTTAACTCCCCAAAATCCACCCATTCAGATTCCGGCCAGTGGCGGCGTATTTTCTTATGACTTAGCTATTGTAAATAGCGGCAGCGATCCCTTCAACCTGGATCTCTGGATCATGCTAACATTACCGAACGGTCAAACCAGCGGTCCTATCATTCTTCGTGAAGACGTCACCATACCTGGAAATACGACAATCTCGCGTCCAGATCTACCTTATTTCGTGGCTGGATCCATGCCCGCGGGACTTTACCATTACAGCGCTTTTGCCGGATCTTATCCCAGCACCATAGTAGCTTCGGATGAATTCACATTTGAAAAGTTAGGGAATCTGGATAGCGGAGAGATAAAATTGTTAGAACCCTCCAATCAGGGGCTGGCTGAGGATTATCAGTTGTTGTCGGCTTACCCGAACCCTTTTAATCCCGCGACAACCATTCGCTATAATCTGAGCCAGGCGGGCGAAGTGGAACTGACGGTTTACAATGCGGCTGGTCAAGCGGTTAACACGCTGGTCAGCGGATACCTGGAAGCGGGGTATCATGAAGTGCAGCTCGATGCCACGGGATTGGCTGGAGGTGTGTATCTGGCAGAATTGCAGGCGGGGGAGAGGCGCCAGGTTCAGAGACTGATCCTGCTGAAATAGCTGTTGGCTTTTTGCAATTGGCAGTTAGTTAAAACGCCCCGGACTCTCGGGGCGTTTTTTTATAGACATCGTCGTAGGCGATGTCACTCCTTTGAACAAGTTGGCATAGCCATTCTACCATAGGCATTCCTACGGAACTTCGGAAGAATCCAGAGCATAAAGCCAATAATACACGGTCATTGCGAGCGAAATACCGACGAAGTCGGGATGTAGCGAAGCAATCTCGTGGAACGTTAGTGAAGTTCAGCGCTCGCGATAGGTCGCGAAGATTGTCCGGCAGTGGCCGGATCGCTTCGGGATTCCTCGCAATGACTGCCCTTGTGGCTTTTTGGACAGCTCCTGTTTTTATTTGGTGAAATAAATCAGGCTTAGATACCAGCGCACCAACTCTTCCCCAACCCAGATGGTGACCCAGGCTCCCACCGCGAAGAAAATGCCCATGGGAATGCGCCCATCACTGAAGCGTTTGCGATAGATTAAGTAAGCCAATACCGCCGATATCGCGGTTATCAGATATAGAAAGATAAACCGCCCCATCCCGAAGGTAAATCCCAGCGCCAGCGAAAGCTTGAAATCTCCCACCCCTCCCCATTGTCCCTTAAGTACTCGGGAAACCAGCATCACGACGCCCGCAATCGCGCCTCCGGTGAGCAGCCCCAAGGCAGCATCACCCCAGGATTGTTGCGGGGCAACAATCATCCACAGCAGTGAAATGACAGCTCCAGCGGCTACCAGCGGATTGGGCAAACGGTAGTGTTCGAGATCGATGGCAGCCAGCATCAGAAGCAGCAGCATCCAGGACGCATGGAAGGCGAGTACCCAACTGAGACCATCCAGCAGATAAAGCGCGCTAAAGATCAGCGCTGACAACAGCTCGATGACAGGGTATCTGGAAGAAATGGTCTGGCGGCAGCAGGACGACTTGCCGCCCAGAATCAGATAACTGATGATGGGGATGTTATGATAGGGTGGAATCGGTTTCTGGCAATTTGGACAGTGCGAAGCGGGCTTGACGATAGACAATGCACGCGGAACGCGGTAGATCACAACATTGGCGAATGAGCCGAAAGCCGCGCCCAACAGAGCGGCAAATAAAAAACCCAACGGATTCTGCCACCTGAGGACCGCCCAAGCTGCTTCCCAAACCGTCGGATTCTCCAGAGCTGCAAGGGGGTGGTTCACGCCGCGGATCTCCTTGTACCGAAAATCCGGCGGCTGAAGTTTTTCATGTATTGACGCAGATCGTCAAAGTAACTGTAGGTAATGGGCACCATAAAGAGGGTCAGGAAAGTTGCTGATATCAGTCCACCAATTATTGTACGCCCTAAGGGGGCATACGGGATCCCGATTAATGCGGCATTTCCCATCGCCATAGGAAGCAAACCGCAGATCGTCGTCAAAGCGGTCATGAGAATAGGCCGGAAGCGGCGATTTCCAGCTTCAATGATCGCTTCTTTTTGCGACATGCCTTGCTTACGCAGGCGGTTGATCAGATCGACCAGCACAATGGCATTATTGACCACGATACCGATCAGAATGATTAGACCAATGCCTGCCATGAGATCTAAAGCTGTATTCGTGAGGAAGAGCATCCAGTAGGCGCCAATAAATGAGAATGGCACAGCGACTATAACCGATATGGGCAGGATAAACGATTCAAACAGCACGCCCATCAGCAGAAAGACGAAAACGATTGCCATGATGACTCCAAACTGTTGCGCCTGGTTCGATTCCTCCATATCACTGAAGCGATTTCCCTTACCGATAGTGTAACCGCGCGGGAACTGGATGCCTGCTAAGGCGCCGTCGATGGTTTTTTCCAGCGCTTCCATGTTATCCTGAGTGGTGAAAATATTCATCTGCAGGCTGGTTTTACCGTTGTGCCGTCTGATCTCATCCCATCCCTTGGTGATCTGGAAATCGGCGGCTGCGGCAAGGGGGATTTGCGTGCCGCTCTCGGTATAGAACGTGAGGTTGCGCAGTTGTTCGAGGGTCTCCCGCTCTTCTTTGGCTAATTGCGTCCGCATGGGAATTTCGCGGTCGTCGGAATGGAAGTCTGGAAGTTCGTAGCCGCGCAGAGCATACGAGATGGTACTCGCCACCTGAGCCGGATCGAGGTTGTAACGCATGGCCAGCTCACGGTCAATCTTGATACGCAGTTCGTCGGCTCCATTTTCCAGATCAAGTTCCACACCGGCCACACCGGGCAGCACCTGGAATCGTTTTTTCACTTCTCTGGCCAGAGTCAACAGAGTGCCGGTATCATCACCGTAGAGGGTCAACTGTACTGCGCTGTCTTTTTGCGGATCCCAACGCCAGTTGACAAACATCTCCACACCCGGCAATTCGGGCACGCGTTCTTTCATCTCTTCTAAGACTTCTTCCCGAGTCATCTTTTCAGATTTCCAAAGACCCAGTCTCGATCCTATGGCTTTAGCGGTGACACGCCACCAGATCAGATCGCGCGAAGGATTCAAATAAGCACGCACGCTGGCCCAGGTGCGGGAATAGCGGGTATCGATAGCTCGCAGGTCATAAACTTCTGCTTTTTCATAGAGCAGATCTTCGACGGTAGTGACCAGAGCCTCAGCTTTCTCGATGGTATAATTTTCAGGCAGCTCAAAACGCAGACGGAAATCATTGATGTTACCCTCGGCCATATCGGTTTTAGGCACTTTAGAAATGATATAGCCCTGCGTGAAGGCAAAAAGCAGGAGAGCAACGACAGTCATATCAAAGCGATGGCTCATTACCCAGGTCAACGATTTTTGATAAGTGGCTGCCATCTTATCCAGCAGTCTGGATGACTTGAGCTTCGTATCCTTGATTAGAACGCGTGTGGCGAGGGGGATGATTAACAGGGCAACGATCAGCGAGGCAACAATAGCCGCGACCACCGGCATCCCGATGCGGGCCATATAGAACGCGAAACCCACGTCGTCGTTCATTAAGATCAGCGGCAGAAAAACGACAACGGTGGTCAGGGTTGCCATGGTGACGGCCAGCGAAACTTCGCTGGCGCCTCGAATCGCCGCGACATCCCCTTTATCTCCCATGGTTTTTCGCAGGAAAATACCTTCAGTGATAACGATGGCGTTATCGACCACTAAACCCACTGAGATCATCAATCCCATCAAAGTCATCAGATTTAGCGTCCAGCCGCTGAAATAGAGGAAGATGATAGTAGCCAGAAGGGACATCGGAATCGCTAATATAACAATCATGGTCATGCGCCAATGCCGCAGGAAGAAATACAGCACCCAGAAGGCAAAAAAGGCGCCCCACAAACCCGCCGACTTCAGGTTATCGATGGCCTCGATGATGAACTCGCCCTGATTGAACAACATTTCGAATTCCCACCCAGCAATAGCGGGATCGTTCTTCAGATCTTCATCTATGGCTTTGACAACCCTTTTACACAAATCAACAGTATTGGCTGTAGATTCTTTGTAGACGCCGACACTCACCGCCGGCTCGCGGTTCAGCCTGCGGTACCAGGTCCGCTCCGGCACATCGAATTTCACGTTCGCTACGTGCTGAAGTAAAACATTAGGACCTTTAACGGGCAAATTCCTGACGTCATCCAAATCTTTGTAACGACCGATGGATCTCACGAACAGTTTTCTGCCGCCATCCTTCACCCAGCCGGAACTCAAGGCGAAATTATCGCCATAGAGCGTCTGCACCAGATCATAAAGATCGACGCCGTGAGCGGCCGCGCGCGCGGGATCTAATTCAACTTGGATAACTTTTTCGTAGACGCCCCATACTTCAACTTTGGCGACACCGTCAATACGTTCCAGGGGACGCTTGATGCGCTCTTCGCAGAGGTAGTGGAGATCGTCGTGATTGCCCTTTATGTTGACACCAAAGTAGACTGTTTCGTCGTCATCCTCCGAGAATCGCCAGATCCAATAATATCTCTGATCATCCGGCATTTCTGCCCGCGCCCGTTCCAGGCGGTCATAGACCTGGTTGTAGGCGACGTCCATATCGGTGTTTTTTTCAAACTCCAGCCAGAAACCGCCGCCATTCGATTCTGAGCTGGAGTAAATGTCCTTCAGATGACGAACAGTGCGAAGCTGTTCTTCGAAGGGGCGCGTGATCTGTTCTTCGATTTCGGCGGGATTTGAATAACGATAGCTGACCCAAACGTAGAGGAAGGGAGGGTCGAAACCAGAGGGCATCAGGGGGATGGGCAGTTTAACATAGGCGATGGCTCCGACCAGCAGCAACGCGCAGAAGATCATCAGGATGCTGATGGGCCGCCGCACCGATAGTCTGGGAAGGAAAGCTTCCCTGAAAGTATCTTTATCGGCCATTATTCAGCCGCCATAGTTACTTTATCCCGGCTCACTATTTTATAGACGGTCGGTATGACGATCAGAGTCAGGATCGTAGCGCTGATCAGACCTGCGATAACCGTCAAAGCCATCGGTGTGCGGATTTCAGCTCCTTCTCCCAACCCCAGTGACATGGGCAGCAGACCTAAGACGGTTGTCGCGGTGGTCATAAGGATGGGCCGCATACGGACGGTTCCAGCGGTTAAGATAGCCTCCTGCAAGGCAAGGCCGCGGCGGCGCAGGCGGTTGATATAGTCGACCAGCACGATGGCGTTATTCACCACGATACCGATCAGCATTATCATCCCGAGGTAAACTACGATGGACAGCGAAACACTCATGATATAGAGCAGTAGGATCACACCAATTCCCGCCAAGGGAACGGTAAAGAGAATCACGAAGGGGTGCAGCAGCGATTCAAACTGCGACGCCATGACGATATACACGAGGAAGATGGCTAAAATCAAAGCAAACTTTAAACTGTTGGAAGATTCTTCCATCTCTCGATTCTGGCCCGTGATCATGATACTCATATTGTCGGGAATGTTCAACCCGGCAAGCTGCTTTTTAAGATCGTTGACCGTGCCGCCTAAATCTCTATCGAGCACGTTGGCGGATACTTTGGCGGTCCTCTGCTGGTCAACCCGCCAGATACGAGCCGGACCCCGATCGCGCACCACCTCCGCGACCGCGTTCAACGGAATGGGGCGTTCGCTGCCGGGATTAACAATCAAGCGGCGTAGATCTTCAATCGTGCTGCGGTCCTGATCCTGCACACGCACGCGAATATCAATGCGGCGATCACCTTCGCGAAATTCAGTGGCAACTTCGCCTAAGACTTTATGACGCACGAGTGACGCAATCTGCTGCACGTTCAATCCCAGTGAAGCAACGCGCTCGCGGTCGTAGTTGACGTGAATTTCGGGATTACCCATCGTGAAGGTGGATTTGACGTCGACGATTCCGGGAACGCTGGTCATTACATTTTCAATCTGTTCTGAGATATTTCCAAGCTGATGGAGATTGTAACCCTTCACCTCAACTTCTATCGGAGTGCGATAACTGAAAAGGGTTGGGTGTGATATTTTGGTTTCCACTTCGGGGATACTGCGCATGTGACGCCGCAGTTGCTCGATGACGCGCTTCTCCTTGGTCTCCAGGTCTCCACCAGGCTTCAGGCGAATGGTAATTTTAGAGGTATGCTCCCCTTCTTCTGCGGTACTGAACGCAGTTCGTTCTACCCCCGCTGCCAGAGAAACATGTTCAACATCCGGTAAACTGGCGGCATAAGCTTCCAGTTTATCCGATCGCTCGGAGGTCCGTTCCACCGGAGTACCGACAGGATAAGTCATTTCGATGATAAATTCGCCCTGATGGACTTCAGGTATCAGCTCGGTCCCAAGCTGAGGTAAGAGGACCAGAGAACAGAGTGCAAACAATGCAAAAGATCCCCCCAGGACCTTCACCGGACTGTTGATCGATCGTTCCAGCGTCTTCTGATAGAAACTTGCTAATCTATTGTATCCCATGTCAAACAGTTTGAGTAGAGGGGAGAACAGTATCCGTAGCAGCAGGCTGACTACTTTCGCAGTATATTTGATGATGAAAAAGATCAAACCGAACAGGATTAGAAGTATTTTCTGCAGCACGTTCAGTATCAGCTCCAGGATGGTCCTGATCAGGATATAGCTCAGACCGAAAATGATCACCGGAAGAATTTTCAGAATCCGTACCCATACTTTCCCTTTCTTCCACCAGCGCCAGAGTTGAGCTAAGCCGGTCTTCAAGCGAGGCCAGAAACTGAAATGGAAGAATTTCTTCAGCGTCAGTTTCTCCTGCTGTTCAGCGATTTTTCCGCCCATACCGGTAAAATTGCGCGACGCCAGCATGGGGATAAGATAGAGAGCCACCGCCAGTGAGGCTAACAGTGAGAAAACGACCGTTAAGGCCATATCGCCGAAAACCTGACCTGCGACTCCTTCGACGAAAACGATGGGAAAAAACACGGCAATTGTCGTCAGCGTTGAGGCGATCACCGCACTGCCGACTTCACCGGCGCCGCGCGCCGCGGCCTGCAGAATCGAATCACCCTCCTCCCGGCAGCGGAAGATTGATTCCAGCACTACAATCGAGTTATCAACCAGCATCCCGATACCTAAGGCCAGTCCACCCAGGGACATGATATTCAGACTTACGTGGGACATCTGCATGGGCGCAAAAGTGGCAATCACTGAGATGGGAATGGCAGTGCCGATAATGATCGTGGAGATGAAATTCCGTAGAAAGAAGAACAGCACAATCACAGCCAGAACTCCGCCCATTATGGCCGTATTCCGAACTTCAGCGATGGAGGCTTCCACAAAAGTCGATTGGTCTGAAAGCAGCTCGATGTGCATTCCTTCAGGCAGTGCTGCCACTAAAAATCCCGGTCGGTAAAGGGGATCTCCTTCCCCTTCAGCGAGCTTTTTCTGCTGCTCAGCCCAGCGCGCCTGCTGTTTAAGCGTTCCGAAGACTTCATCCCGAACGGCAGCCGCCACGGCAACCAGATTGGCGTCTGCTTCTTTGAAAATATCTATATCAACCGCTTCCTCGCCATTGACTCTGGAAATCACTTCGCGATCTTTATAGTAAGTATGAACTTCTGCGAAATCCTTCAACCGGACTGGAATGCCATTTTGATAAGTGATAATCAGATCGCTGATTTCTTTCAGGCTGTTGAACTCATTCATGGTACGGACAACGTACTCCGTATCGCCGTCTTTCAGGTTGCCGCCGGCGATATTGATGTTTTCCTGATTCAGGCGCATGTCAATCGTGCTCAGGGACAGCCCCAGATTGACCAACTGCTTTTCAGAAACATCGACGCGGATCTCCTCTTCATAGCCGCCTTTAACTTTGACCGCGGCGACGCCGGGCACTTTTTCCAGCAGGCGTTCGATCTCTTCTTCGGCTAAATAGCGCAGCGTATAGAGATCGGCTCCTCCATAGAGTCCCATGCGTAAAATCGGATCCAGCGTTGGATCGTAGCGCAGGATTAGAGGACGGTTGGCTTCCTCCGGCAGGAAGACCTGATCCATTTTTTCGCGCACTTCCTGGACCGCGGCATCCATGTCCGTGTCCCAGCGATATTCAATGATCACATCAGAGACTTCGGCTTGCGATACCGAGCTGATACTGACAAGTCCATTGACGACGCCCAGGGTCTGTTCCAAGGGCCTCGAAATCGCCATCTCGACCTCTTCGGGCGCGGCGCCGGGGTAATCGGTTCTGACGGTCAAGGTGGGATAGGTTATCTCTGGCATCAGGTTCAGAGACAACCTGAAGTAGGATATATATCCAAATACAAGAACCGCAATGAAAATCATTAATATCGCTACTGGGCGATTCGTGGCGAATGCGAAGGCGCGTGAGAAGTCGCGTTTTATATTTGAAGCGTCCATAAGGATTTCAGCTTTGCAACGTTAAGGAATTATTTGTCGGCCTGACCTAAAGCCATCGTCAGTGTCGAATCGACATCCACAACCCGGATCCCGGCCGAATCTTTCAAGGTAGTCTGTCCCACAACCACAACCTGTTCGCCGGGACTGACGCCCAGCAGAGCTTCAAAACGATTGCCGTTGGAAAACCCGATCTTGACGCGGCGTTTCACGGCAATGGACTCTTCGACTGCGTAAACCCATTCGATGCCATTTTCAAAGAAGAGCGCGTTTTTCGGCACCAGAACTGCGTTCTGATGGGTATCGATAATGATTTCGGTGCGGACAAACATCCCGCTGCGCAAGTTGTTTTTGGGATCCTTGATGCCAATAGTCACCTTGCAGGTGCCCGTGGAACGATCAATGACGGGGCTGATACGCTTAATCCAGCCAGTGAATCGGTCTTGCGTTGAAATTTGCGAAGAGATGTAAGCCTTTTGCCCGACCCGCATTTGCATCAGATCTCTTTCCGGCACCCAGACTTTGCAGATTTTCTCAGTGGGGTCAGTGATGGTGAAAAGTTTTGTGGCGGTATTCACCAGATTGCCATCATAGACCAGACGTTCGGTGACCAGTCCGGAGATGGGCGCTTTGATATTGGTGCGTTCGCGGGTGAGTTTGACTTTTTGCCAGGCGATTTCAGCCTGCTTCAAAATAAAATGGGCTGTCTCAAAATCTTCATCCGCAACGAGTTTCTGCTCATGCATCATCTGCAAGCGTTCGTAATTTGCCAGTTGCTGCTCGTAATCCACTCGGGCTTGCTGTTCATTTAAGGCGATCTGATCATCTTCGATCTGCAGTAAGGGCTGGCCTTTTTTGACCCACATCGCCTCTTCTACGAAAATCTTTTCAATGACGCCGCCGACCAGAGGATAGACGTCAACGATGTTTTCTGTCTCTATCGTCGAGGAAAGTAACAGATAGCTGGCAATTTCACCCTCTTTAACCTCCGCCACCTCAACGGGAATCAGATCCAGGTTGACGTCAGAAGTATCATTTTCTGCGATGGAACTGGAATCGCCCGTTGCAGAGCTATCAGCAACTGCGGAAGAATCAGCAGAATTATGATTGGATTCTGCGCCGCCCTTCTTACCGCATCCAAGCAGCAGCGACAAGACGCAGATAGAGACGGTGACAGTTATGACAACTTTGAACATTTTCATTATTGATCTCCGGTTGCAGTCTTCCCCGATTCCTTTGAAGAGAAGAAAACTATTGTGAAATGGAGTGATCGAGTTGTTGTTTCAAAATGCTACTCATTTGCTCTCGCAAATTATGGGGTTGATGCTCTACCCAGCGGCAAAGATCAGGACCGGTTCTGAAATAGTCAGGCGGTCGATTGATGCTGCTGCTGAAAGCCTCCTGCAGTAACTTCCAATAGCGAACCAAAGGGGGTTCAATTAAGTCAAATTCAGCGGCTATATCGTGTTTAAAGAACAGATCTTCGGTGGGGCCGTCAAAGGCGATTTTACCAGCTTTCAGGACAATGGTACGCGGGCAGGCGCCAAGCGCCAGGTTCAAGTCATGTGTAATCAGGAAGGTGCCCCTCAATCTGCCTTTGCGTCCCTGAATCAAAGCGACTACGTTTTCACTATGAGCAAAATCCAGACCAAGAGTTGGCTCGTCCAAAATCAGCCATTCCGGATCAACGACCAGGAGTGATGCGATGGAAACCAGACGCGCTTCCCCTCCCGACAATTTCAAGGGATTGCGGCGCAGCAATCGATCGGGATCCAATCCCACGGCTTGTAAGGCATACTCCACCCAGAGGTCGATTTTACTTTCATCGATACCCCACTGATGAGCGGCATAAGCCACCTCTTCGGCCACGGTTGATTCGAAAATTTGATGTTCGGGGAATTGGAATACGAGACCGACTTGACGTCTCAGCAATTTCTGGGCCGCCGCTTTTGGCTGCAAAGAATTGCCATTGATCTTCAGCGATCCGGATGTGGGTTGCAGCAAACCATTGAGGATTTGAGCCATAGTAGTTTTACCCGCACCGGAGGGGCCGATTAACGCCGCACATTCACCGGTTTCCAGCTTTAAAGAGATATCGCTCAAAGCGGGGAGATTGCTGGCGCCATGCGCATACTGGTAGGATACTGACTCGAGATGAAAATCCATGCACAATTTCCGGGTTTTACAGACGGCCTATCCCTTTTATTCCTGTCAGGGCGCTTTGTTCCTGCAATTCTTACCAATCCAGTGTTATTTAGACGTGATGAACTGGAAGTTGGTTGCAGTTAGATCTCTGTCGTTTCAGATTTCGGTTAAGACGCTGAGTTGCACTTGACAATGGCTTGATAATTTTCTATATTATAACAATCAGATGATCTGGCGCATTGATCAGGTGATAGTTTTTAGATTCCTGGCCGGGCGCAGCATAGTCTGACAGATCCATCTCCACTTAGTCGGAGTTCAATGTGAATGATAGTGAAATAAAGGTTCAGCCTGAACATTTTCAGGACATTCCTTTCTTCCGGATTTTTTCTGCTGAACAGATTGAGCAACTTCAACCCTACTTCAAAATCGCATCGTACGCAGAAACAACCGTTCTATTCGATGAAGGCGATCGGGGGGCTTATACCTGCTTTATCCTCGAAGGCACCCTCGAAATCCGCAAAGAAAGTGTCTCCTCAAAGCAGACAGTTATCGCCAAATTCGGCCGCGGCTCGATTGTCGGTGAAATGGCATTGATAGATGAATACCCTCGATCGGCAAGCGCCAAGGTTACCGCTAATTCCAAACTGCTGGTTTTGCATAACAAATCGTTTGTCGAACTTCTGGCAGATTATCCTAACCTGGGAATTCTCTTCTTCAAAGAGATCGCAAAGATTTTATCACAGCGACTCCGCCGCACCGCTGGAAGATTTTCTGATATCTTCTAATCGACATGAATCGACGTCATTTCCTTTCGTATTTTTCGGGGAAAGCGACCTCCGCAAACCGGGGCTCTCTGGTGCGAGCGCCCGATGGCAGAGTGCGCGTCTCTTTGGTGAGAGATACGAAAACGAAGGATTTCAGCCGGGAGGACCAGAAAGTTGAGGCTTTAGTCCGCAGGCTGATTCAAGTCCACTATGACGCTGCCAATATCGAAGAGGTCTTTGCAGAACTTTTCTCGCTTCACGACCGGGTAGGAATCAAGGTCAACTGCCTTTCCGGACGGAAGATGTCTTCACACCTGGCCATTACCAAATTCCTGATAAAAACCCTGAACAGCATCGGTATTCCGAACCAGCAGATCATTGTCTGGGAACGACTCACCAGCGATTTGCGGGGAGGCGGTTATCCTGTGCAAAGCAAGAAAGATGCGCCGTTAATTGCCGGATGCGACATTCTGGGATATGACTCGGAATTGACGTTACACCGATCCATTGGCAGTCTCTTCGCGAAGCCTATCACCAGCATGTGCACTGCCACAATCAATATTCCGGTGCTGAAAGATCATGGCATTGTCGGTGTAACGCTGGGAATGAAGAATATGTTTGGAGCCATTCACAATCCGAACAAATATCATCACAATTTCGGTGATCCGTATGTCGCGGATCTGTATTCACACCCGAATATCGGCGGCAAG
>JAHJDJ010000124.1 GCA_018812585.1 bacterium | reverse complement strand
TTATCATTGATACGCGCCATGATTTCAGAAGCGATCCCCATCGACCGGGGAGCTTCCTGCACGATAACGGCGCGGCCGGTTTTCTTGACCGATTCAGCGATGGCATTGCCATCCATCGGCGAAACCGTTAGCAGGTCAATGACTTCGATCGACTTGTTCAGCTTTTCCTGGGCTTCTTCAACAACCTTCATGGTGCGATGCAGCATGGCTCCCCAGGCGATCACAGTCAAATCAGTGCCTTCCTGTACGATTTGCGCCTTACCAATTTCCATGGTTTCTTCCTCTTCCGGCACCTCTTCTTTGAAAGCGCGATAACTGTGCTTGGGTTCCATGAAGACGACTGGGTCGTCATCTCGAATGGCTGCCACCATCAACGCTCGAGCATTTCTGGGGCCGGAGGGCATAACAACCTTCACACCCGGGATTGTTGAATACAACCCTTCTCGACTTTCGCTGTGATGCTCCAAAGCGCGCACCCCGCCGCCGTAAGGCATGCGAACCACCAAAGGCACGGTAAAAGCGCCCATTGAGCGGGAACGGTAGCGTGAAGCATGACCCTCCAATTGATGGGTGATCAAATAGGAGAATCCGGAGAATTGCATTTCGCAGACCGGACGCATCCCAGCTAAAGCCATCCCGATAGATGTCCCGATAATTCCAGATTCGGCCAGAGGCGTATCCATCACGCGAGCTTCACCATATTTATCGATCAGGCCGTCCGTTACGCGGAAAACGCCGCCGTCGACGCCGACGTCTTCGCCCAGGACGACGACGCTGTCGTCTTTCGCCATTTCCTGTTCCAGCGCCAGGTTGATGGCTTTGACCATATTCATCTTAGGCATGGTCGGCATCCTTTTTCAGCTCTTCGAGGAATTCTTGCCGCTGTTCCTCAATTTCAGCGTGTTTCGTGCCGAAGACATGGTCGAATCCAATGTCCGGAGGCAGGTCGGTGATCGCTTCGAATTCTTTGACTGCTGCGTCGATTTCGGCTTTTATTTCTGCCTCTAACTTCTTCTGTTTGTTATCGTCCCAGAACCCTTTGCCAGTCAGGTATTTCTGGAAGCGAATCAAAGGGTCTTTCACCTTCCAGCCATCGACCTCTTCCTGAGTGCGATACTTGGAAGGATCATCCGCGGTGGTGTGCATCATCAGACGGTAAGTGACCGCTTCAATCAGCGTGGGACCGCCGCCTGACTTAGCGCGATCCAGCGCTTCCTTGGATGCTACCCACATGGCCAGAGGATCATTGCCGTCCACCTGAATGCCGGGGATGTCATAGGCGATGGCTTTCTGCGCCAAAGTTTTTGAATGAGTCTGTTTCTCACGCGGGATGGAGATCGCCCACTGGTTGTTCTGTACAATAAAGACCACCGGCGCCTGCCAGACTCCGGCGAAATTCAGCGCTTCGTGGAAGTCGCCTTCGGAGGTCGAACCATCGCCCCCAAAGGTGATGACTGCAGCATCTTTTTCACCGCGGTATTTTATCGCATAACCGATTCCGACAGCATGAAGATACTGACTGGCAACGATAATGTTGATCGGGGTAGTATTGAATTTCTCCGGTTTCTTGTTTCCCTCTTCAAAACCGTTATAGAAAAGGAACGCCTGCGCGATGGATTCACCGCGCACCAGACGCGCGCCCGCTTCTCTAAAAGCGCCCACGAACCAATCCTTGTCATTTAAGAGGTAAGCTGGCACCACATGCGCCGCTTCCTGACCGGTACTGGGCCCCACCGTTCCAATGCGCCCCTGCCTTTGCATATTAATCATGCGTTGGTCAGCTTCACGGGAAAGAACCATCCAGCGATACAGCGCCAGCAGGTCCTTTTCGTCGATTTTCGGTTCCAGTTTCTCGTCCACCTTGCCGTTCTCGTCGAGAATCTGCAGGTAGTCGATACTCCATTTACCGACCTGTTTCTTAGGCATAACTTTTCCCCGATGTATAGTGATTATTGATTATTATTGATTTGCTCGCTTTGCTAATTCTGCGCCAACATTCTGCCCCAGAACGAAGCAATTCTGCAGATTCTCATCATTTGGAGAATACTTGGCTTTAAGCGGCGCTGATACGATTTCCACCTTCATATCGGTGAGATACTCTTCCAGCTGTTTGAAGGCTTCTCCACCCCAGCCGTAAGAACCAAATACCGCGCCGATTAACCCGGTGCGGCGCAGTC
>JAHJDJ010000123.1 GCA_018812585.1 bacterium | reverse complement strand
TTGGTAAGTTCGGTTAAGGACATCTTGCGCTTGGCCAGCATGACGTCCAGATTCACGATGATCGCCATAATGCCCTCCTAAACCGTTAGATCCTGCTCCGCCTGGAGCTTGCAGCCGTATTCGAAGACTTGCGCGATCAGTAAGATGCCCAGACCGATAAAGATCAGTTCCAGAGTCAGCGGTGTAAAGTGCGACATCATGGCCAGGCGCGGAAAATCGATCCCACCCAGCATGAACAGACCCCACCCTGCGAACGACATCATGCGGATTGGCCCCCAGACCAGTACACCGATGGCGATTTTGCGGATCAATCTTGGATTGCGCTCGTGGAACGGCTCTCCCGACTTAACCTTTTTAATCAGCAGCCTGAAGTGATGTACGATCCAGAGAATAATCCCTGACGCCAGGATATTGGTGATGTAAGCCATCCCTATAAACAGCGGCGCAATGAAGGGAAGGCCGTGCAGACCATGATCGAAGTTGAAGTCCATGCATATATCCGCAGATCGGAATAAAAACCACCCGGCCGGCATAAACAGCACCCCCGAAATCAAGGAGATGATACTTATCACCCAGATGATATCGACCACCACGGACATGAACTTGACGAAACCGGTTATTGGCTGGTTCGGTCCCATGATAACCCTCAGACGAAATTCAGATTCTGCCCATCTCTAATATAATAAATGAATTATCGTTTGTCAAGCATTATTTATTGAATATCAATATATATTTGTTGTTAATTGGGATGAGGAGTAAGGGTGAGATGATGCGGCAGGGGTATCCGCAGAATGAATTCTGCGGTGAGTTCTCTCCAAAGTCAGATGATTCCGACTAAAAAGTCGTCGGGTACGGAGACCCGACGGCACTTCTAATTAAACTATGTCAATGGTCGTGGACGCTTTTTACTACTGTTTCACTTACTTCCTGATTAATTTTTGTCCTGCCAGCGCTGCCAGATAAACGATACCCGCAAAGATGATGATCGTGGGGCCGGTGGGCCAGTCCAAGGAATAGCTTAGCGCCAATCCTACGGTAACGAAAAAGCTGCACAGCAGCGTCGCCAGGATCATCATCTGGCGCAGGCGCTGTACGAATATTCCTGCAATTCCCGCCGGCAGCGTCAACAGCGCGATGACCATGACGATGCCGACAATTCTGACCATCAGCACTACCGTCAGAGCTGTCAGGAAGAGCAGCATCAGATAATAAAATTCGACATTGATGCCGCGCAGCCGGGCGTATTCTTCATCGAAGCAGATGGCTAAGAGTTTATCAAAAAAGAGCAGCACGACAGCGATGATGACAGCATCCAGCAGAACAATCAGCCAGAGATCGGCTCTGGATATCAACAGGATGTTGCCGAAGAGGTAGCTCATGGGATCGATATAGCCGGGCGTTTTGGCGATAAAGATCAGTCCCACAGCCATGCCCACTGCCCAGATGGCGCCGATGATGGTGTCTTCGCGTTCACTGCCGCGCAGGCTGACCCAGCCGATGATAAGCGCCGCCAGCAGAGCCGCCAGCATCGCTCCTAAGAGCGGTTGGAACCAGCTCCAGCCGACCACCAGCGAGAGGTAAAGCCCCAGCCCGATGCCTCCCAGAACGCTGTGTGAGATGGCTCCGGCGATGTAGCTGATCCGTTTGGCTACGACGAAACTGCCCACCAATCCGAACGCCAGACTGGACAGCAGTCCAGCAAACAGCGCGTAACGCAGGAAGGGAAGGTCGGGATTAAAAAGGGCCTGGACGAAATCGATCATAATGTCAGTGTGTAATATCGTGGCGGATGATGCGCATCTCCTGATCATACAGCTTGCGGATGGAATCGCTGGTGACGTTTTCCGTGGGATGCAGATGCACGCGGCGATTCACACAGATGACGCTGCGGACATTGTCAGTGACAAATCCCAGATCGTGAGACACCATCAGAATGGTCATGCGTTCACTGAGGTCGCGGATGGTCTTCAGCAGTTTATCGCCGGTATGAGCATCGACATTGGCGGTTGGTTCATCCAAGAGCAGCAGATCAGGATTATCGCCCAGGGATCGCGCAATCAAAATTCTTTGCCGCTGACCGCCGGAGAGATCGGAAAACGCCTTGCGCGCCAGATCCGCAACGCCCAGTTCGTCTAACGCTGCCAGAGCGGCTTTTTTATCGCTGCTTGACGGCCTGTTGAAAAAGCCGGATTGCAAGCGCCCCATCATGACCACGTCTAAGACCGTCACCGGGAATTTTGGATCGAAGCGCAGATGTTGAGGCGCATAGCCGATACGCGTGCGGACTTTTTCTGGAGGTTTCCCGAAGATACGGACCGTGCCGGAATCAGGCTGCAGCAACCCCATAATCAGCTTTAGAAGCGTGGTTTTACCGCCCCCATTGGGTCCCACGACATAGGTCATCTGTTGTTTATCGACCGTAAAGGTAACGTTTTCCAGCACCGTTTGACCATGGTAGGAAAACGATACGGCTTCAAACCTGACAATCGATTTTTCTACTTCTTGATTCATCATCAGATATTCGTCGAACTCTGGACACTCAGTGCGTTAATAATCTGGTCAGCCATCTCTTCAAGATTTTGCAGTACATCCCTGGCCAGGGGATCCAAAGGCACAACCACGCCTCCGATTGACTTTGCGATTTTTTCCGCGGCCGTTGGATCGAATTGCGGTTGAACAAAGATGATACGGACGCTGTCAGCTTTTGCTCGGGTGATCAGGTCGTTCAACTGCTTCGGTGTGGGGCTTTTGCCGCCGGTTTCAACCGGTTTCTGGATCAGATTGTAGGATCTGGCGAAATGCCCGAAGGCCGGATGGAAGACGTAGAAAGCCTGTCCTCCGAACGGAGCCAGCGCTTCGCATATTTTTTTATCCAGGGTGCGTATTTCATCCTCGAGAGCGACCAGATTCTTTCTATAGGTTTCAGCGTGGGTCGAATCAATTTTAATCAGGGCGTCTGTAATGATACGGGCTTGTTCTATCAACAGGGTCGGTGATAACCAGATGTGAGGATCATCTCTTTGATCAGCATCTGGTTGGCAATGATCGCAGGCTCCCTCGCAGGATTTCTGGACGGCGTCGATGGGTTGTTCTGTGGGTACGATAGTCAGAGACTTGCCGAGATTGTCTGCCAACTTATTGACCAGAACTTTCTCGAAGGGCATCCCGACGGTAACGAACAGATCGGCCTTACTTAAGGCCGCCATTTGCGACGGAGTCGGTTCAAAGGTATGCGGATCCTGGCCGCCCTGAATCAGCACGTCCGTTTTGATACCGCTGCCGCCTATTCTTTCTACGAGATACGCCAGCGGAGGAATCGAAGTGAAGACTAAAATCTCACCATCGTCTCCCGATTGTGGCTTTTGCTGACTGCAGGCCAGCAATATTGCACTAGCGATAAAAACAGGCAGAATACTTTTTAATAGCTGCATTTCGTCCCCCTCTCTAACCTTTTTCGCCCTGGTCGTGGAGGCCGCAAACCAGATGAACCGCATGGCAATCAGGGCACTCTTCCACGGCGTGAGTCTGTTCAAAGGCTGTCCAGTGATCAAGCTGTTTCTTGGTCAAGATACCTGTCCCCATACAGAGGGGGCAGGTCGCTTCCAATGCAGTTAGCACCGCCTGCCGGATAAAAGCCGAGCGGTTTTCGATGCCATGCAGGGCAGAGGACAAAGCCTGGTCGACTTTAAAGGTGATCACTTCTTCTTTTTTACGGTGATTCATATCAGCAGTTCCTTTCGATCTGCAAAAAGGTAATACAAAATAGTACCAGAAGTCAATAAAAAATGGCTGAAATTTATAAGATCAGCCACTCATAACGATTACGCGCTCTGCAGCTTTTGAGTTCCGTCAGGTCACACTTCGCCCGATGAATCGGGATAATGTGGATGTGTCGGGGTCAGGGACGACCCCGACTACGGTGTCCGGCAAGATGGTGTTGATGAAGTAGGGGCTGGGGGGTAGTGGTTGGTGGCTGTTAAGCCCGTCATATCCCGAATAACAATGGCACAGGCAAGTCGAAATGCCGGCTCTTTTGTATTCATTCGTCAAGTGCAGGGACTTGACGACACGATCAATCGCTTTGGTGGACTGCGCTTCGCT
>JAHJDJ010000122.1 GCA_018812585.1 bacterium | reverse complement strand
CACATCGGGCACTGGTACAATTTCGGGCCGGCTGACACCTACTTCCGCTGGAAGCGCATGCAGGGCTATAACGTCTTCGAACCGATGGGGTTCGACGCATTCGGTTTGCCCGCTGAAAACTACGCTGTCTCGCAGGGCGTTCATCCGGCGGTCACGACAGCCGAAAGCGTCGCAGGCATCCGCGCACAATTGCAGCAGATCGGGGCCATGTACGACTGGAGCCGGGAAGTCAACACCTCTTCGCCCGACTATTACAAATGGACGCAGTGGCTGTTCCTGACACTCTATAAAATGGGCTTAGCCTACCAGAAAAACGCTCCGGTGAACTGGTGTCCTTCCTGCCAGACCGTACTGGCCAACGAACAGGTCATCGGAGATGGAGGATGCGAACGCTGCGGAGCGGTCGTCAGCAAGCGTGACATGACGCAATGGTTTTTCAAGATCACCGATTACGCGGATCAATTACTGGAAGGGTTGAACCGCATCGACTGGCCGCGCAAGACCAAGATCATGCAGGAGAACTGGATCGGCCGCAGTGAAGGAACGACAATTCGATTTGGTCTGGAGGCAAAAGAGGATGATTTCGAGGTATTCACCACCCGTCCGGATACACTGTTCGGCGTGACCTATGTCGTTTTTGCGCCGGAGCATCCGTTAATCCAGGAATTGACGACTGCGGATAAGAGACCGGAGGTCGATGCCTACATCGAGGAGGTCAGCAAGGCGACTGAAATCGAACGGATTTCAACTGAGAGAGAGAAAACCGGTGTTTTCACGGGAGCTTATGCGATTCATCCGCTGAAGGGTAACCGCTTGGAAATCTGGATCGCGGATTATGTGCTGTACTCGTATGGCACCGGCGCAGTCATGGCCGTTCCCGCTCACGATGAAAGGGATTTTGAATTTGCCAGGAAGTACGACCTGCCGATTCACATCGTGATCCAACCGGAAGATGAGACGTTGGACCTGAATCTTATGGAAACTGCCTACACCGAGTCCGGCATCATGGTCAACTCCGACCCATTCAATGGAATGGATTCCAGCGCGGGCAAGAAGGCAGTCACAGAGAAACTTGAGGCGCTGCAAAAGGGTAAGGCATCGGTGAATTACCGCCTGCATGACTGGCTGATTTCACGGCAGCGATACTGGGGCGCGCCGATCCCCATTATTCACTGTCCCAAATGTGGCACGGTGCCTGTACCGGAAGAGGATCTACCGGTCTTACTACCTGAAGATATCGCAGAATTTGCACCCAAGGGTTGTTCACCTCTGGGCGCCGTCGCGGAGTTCATGGATGTTACTTGTCCATCTTGCGGCGAAGCGGCGAAGCGCGATCCCGATACGATGGACACTTTCGTCTGTTCATCGTGGTATTATCTGCGTTACCTGTCCCCTGACCGCGCAGATGTGCCTTTCGATAAAGAGCTGGTGAATCGCTGGCTGCCAGTCGATCACTACATCGGAGGTGCGGAACATTCCGTGATGCACCTGCTGTACGCTCGCTTTATCGCCAAGGCGCTGAAAGACGCCGGCTGGATCAATTTCGATGAACCGTTTGCCCGTCTGCGCCATCAGGGGATTATCACTCATAAGGGTGATAAGATGTCCAAATCGCGCGGCAACGTCGTCAATCCCGACAACTTTGTCGCCCACCACGGTTCTGATGTTTTCCGCATGTACATGATGTTCATGGGCGATTACGAACAGGGTGGCGATTGGTCAGACGAAGGCATTGTGGGGATTCAACGTTTCGTCAATCGTCTCTATCGTCTTTATCAGGATTTCGCGGTTGCTGCAGAGGGGAAACAGCCGGGCGAACTTCCTGCGGACCTAAATTTCAGGCTGAATTACACCATCCAGCAGGTTACCTTGAATCTGCAGGATATGCAGTTCAACACAGCCATCAGCCGCATGATGGAGCTGCTCTCAGGGATTCAGGAAGCCGCCGCCGGAGGACCATTTGCAGGCTTGCATGACGTACTGGAAACGCTCACCAGAATCCTGGCACCGTTTGCGCCACATCTGGGTGAGGAGCTATGGCATCAGGTCACCGGGGCTGATCAGAACGTCTCCGTCTTTGACCAACCGTGGCCCGAGTGCGACCCCCAGGCGCTGGTCAAGGAGATGGTGACGATAGTGGTGCAGATCAATGGCAAACTGCGAGACCGTTTGGAACTGCCCGCTGACGTATCGAAGGAAGACGCGGTTGCTGCAGCCCAGGAAAGCGAACGCTTAAAGCCCTATCTTGCAGGAAAGACGATTAGAAAGATTATCTTTGTCCCACAAAAATTACTGAATGTCGTGGTATAAACTGGGGGGAGTATGTCGGATGAATTTTTATGGCTGATGATAGAGATACCCCATTCAGCGTTTGGCAGCATCGCTGGAGAATTGAACCAAGCTGGATAGATGATATTCTCACCTGTTTGCGGGGAGAACCGGCTCATCGGGCAGCCTACAGGATTATTGCTCTCCCCTGGTATAACTCCTCCAATGGTTTCTATCCTTTATCCTTCTCGCCTGATCACCCTGCCTTGATTCTGGATCTGCGCGGTATTCCCTTCTGTGAGCAGACGCTTCGCAATATCAACATTCCTTTTACGCTGCTGGATGGGGCAGACTTTTATAAAGCTGACCTGCAAAACGCCAACCTTTCCTTTGTGCGTGCACTGCACACAAATTTCCATCAGGCGAACTTGAGTAGCGCTAATCTTACCGCGGCGCGCCTGGAATATGCCAACTTCTCCCAGGCAATTTTGCAAAATACGGTTCTCACCAGAGCGAAACTGGATTTTGCTGACCTTGGAGGGGCTGATTTACGCGATGCAAAATTAAATCAGGCGAACTTATTCAGTACTTTCATGGAACAGGTTGAAGCGGATCGAAGTGACTTTACTGCTGCGCATTTGGACCAGGCAAATTTGTCGTCCGCGCGCGGTTTTAAAGTCAAGTTCGACGAAGCTAAAATTATGCGCGCAGAATTGGTCGAGGCAAAATTTTTCAATTCCAGTTTTAAGGGAGCGTGTTTTGACCATTCGGATCTTTCGCAGTGTCATCTGGAAAAATCCAATCTGACAAAAGCCCAGTTAAAACATGCGGATCTCACACGTGCAAACATAAGCAACAGCGAATGTATCGGCGTGAACTTCAGCGACGCAACACTGCTATCGGCAACGCTGGCAGGTTCTGATCTGACCCATTCGAACTTTGAAAGAGCGCAGCTCAACTCTGCAGATTTACAAGATACTACTCTTCGCCGCACGGTTTTCAGGGGAGCTGACCTGACCTCTGCTTCGCTGCTGCGGGCACAATTAAGGGGTACTGATTTCCGCGCCGCTGATTTGACGGATTGTCTCTTGCGGTCACCGCACAGTTCTGCCGTTTTGGATTCGGAAACGAAATTCGGATGGAGCGCTGAGTCTAACGAGCCTGACCGCGATTGGATCGTTCCTCCAGTGAAGCAATTAAAGCGCGCACAACGCGAAAGGGTGGATACCCGTCATGCTGCATCCATGACAGGTCAGGTGAAGTCATTGTATCGTGAAAACGGTTTACATCGCCAGGCTTCGCAATATTACGCTCAGGAGCGCTATTGGCAGACGAGAACACTGCTACGCGAAAGGCGTTATTTCAAATATGCGCTTAACTTCCTGTTTGCGGAAGTGTTGACAGGCTATGGTGAAAAGCCCGGCAGGTTATTTGGTTTCGGTGTCGGGTTAGTATTTCTGGCGGGGCTGGCTTTTCTGCTGAGTGGAATTACAATCGGCGATCAATTGGTGCAATTGGATGTAAGCGATGGTTTCTCTGATCCGGTTACGATATTGCAGCAGTTAGGACACTGTATGCTGTGCGCGGTGCAGTGTTTTCTGCCGTTGGGGTGGTACAGCGCCGGACCGGCTGGATTACTTAGCACGCTCATCGCCACTGGCGTCAGTGCAGCAGGTTATGTATTTGCTATTATTCTCATTGCGACTTACGTTAAGCGGGGCGT
Organism: bacterium; assembly: GCA_018812585.1. GTDB lineage: Bacteria > Electryoneota > B3-LCP > B3-LCP > B3-LCP > JAHJDJ01. The sequence goes on along the minus strand of JAHJDJ010000122.1, from coordinate 3,313 downwards.
GCGGGAATAACTATACAACGATTAATCGGATTCAATTTCGGCTAATCCGAGGAGATAGCAGAAGATGGCGGCTGGTATTCTCAAAATCGGAGCGTTATTCTTGGGGTAATGGAAGAGCTCGAAATCATCAATATCTTTCGTAATAATATAGGATCTAAGCGGTTCTTCTTCCTCGACGAATCTTAGAATTCCCTCAATGTCTGAAGATCTGAGGCTTTGCCGATACTTCACTTCAAATGGGAAAAGACCTTCATCGGGTAGATTTACAATGATATCAACTTCTTTTTTCGATGTGGCATCATACCAATATCCAAACAGTGGTGTATTTTTATAGTATTGCGTGAATATGTGTTTAAATACTGTCGTTTCCACTGTCATTCCAAGAGCTGTATTGTCCTCGAACAGCTCCTTTCCCCTTAAGAATACTGCATTTGCGAGACTCGAATCAGCAAGATAATATTTGTTGCGCTTTTTAAGCGCTTTTTTTCCGCCTAATTTATAAGGTGATAATGTATAAAGCAGGTTTGCATCTTCAAGGTAGCTAATGTAGTTTACCAAAGAGGTTGTGCTGATCCCCAGTTTCTCTGCAACAGTTCTTCGGTTTATAATACACCCTTGATTGATACAGAGATATAGAAAAAGTCTTTCGATATCGTCAACGTTACGAGCGCCAAATACCGTTGTCAAGTCTCGCTTAAGTACTCGTTCAACGACATCCTCCCGTAGAACTTTTTGAGCTTCGTTATCATCACTTATTTGAGCAATCTCTGGGAAACCGCCCTTTAAAAGATAATCGTTAAATGCAGAAATGAGGCTCTCCGTATGACTCTTTATTTCTTTAATAACCAAGCCATTAGAGCTGAATATTACCGGAAGATATTTCTTTACCTCAAGCTGTAGCTGTGGCCATCCTATCAATGTAAGATATTCGTAGAATGATAAAGTCGGAACCTTTATCAAGTGCCATCTGCCCACACCAGATTCAGTTCCCCCCTTTCTTAGCGAAAACGCTGATCCCGTGGCAATAATGTGATATTTCGGTACATGATCGACGAAGAATTTTAAGCGCGTTTGCCACTCATTAATATACTGCAATTCATCAATGAGCAAATAAGTTGGCACATCCTGACGCTTTGAAATTAAGTTTTCATACAATTCCAACAACTGTTCAAGGCCCGCTAATTTTAATAACGGATAATCCATTGTTAGATAAAGAATTTGATTAGGATCAATCTTGTGATCCCTGATGAGACTTTCAACTAACTGCTTCAAGAGAGTCGTTTTCCCAACCCTTCTTGCACCTGAAATGATGACCGCGCGATTTGCTTTTGACGGAGAATTTATCACCAGATGGCTAATCTGAGAAAAGACAGATCGCCTTAGTGGGAGATTCGTCTGATAAACACTCGATTGCCACCACGGATTCAACCTGCGTAAAATCGGGAGCAACTCAGTTTGTTCAATTATATCCACTGTACTCTCCTAATTTATCGTCTTTATAACAAGTATAATGTATATAATTATCGTACGGAATGCAACTATAATATATCAAAACTTTTACCCGATTGGTTTTCGCAATTATCAATATGTTATGCAGTAATCCAGAGCAAATTCTTGCTAATGCCAACTTATTATTTTATATTAGAGTGGTTTTATTTTTGAATGACTATCGACTTGATATAACCTCGGGAGGAATCCTTGGCAAGCAAAGTTTCTGTTTGGAAGCAGGTTCGTGGATTAAAGCCTAATTTCTGGATCGTGAACTGGATGGAAGCTAACGAACGGTTAGCGTTCTTCGGTATCCGGGCGATTTTACCACTATACATGGTTTACGCCGTAGCTGAAGGCGGTTTGGGGCTGTCTTACGGCGAAAAAGGCGCTATCTACGCCATCTGGGCGATAGTGCAGTGTCTGGTCCCCATGATTTCGGGAGGTTTCACAGATCAATACGGATACAAGAAGAGTCTCTATGTCGCGTATGCCATCAATTTCTGCGGCTATATCATGTTCGCTGTGGCATCAGGTTTCTGGTCGACTCTGGCGGCCGCATGTATGATCGGTCTGGGTACGGCGATCTTCAAACCGCCGGTGGCTGGCACCGTAGCTAAAGCATCCACCGAAGAAAACTCATCCATCGCCTGGGGTTTCTTTTACTGGATGGTCAACGTAGGCGGCTTCCTGGCTCCATTCCTGGCAGCGATTTTACGCGGTGAAACGAACTTCCAACTGGTTTTCTACTGTGCCGCAGGCGTTACCCTGTTCAATTATATCCCGACTATCTTCTTTTACAAAGAACCTGAGCAGGAAGGCGAAGTGAAAATCAGGTCGGTAGGCGAGACTATAATCGAAACGCTGACTACCTTGAGGGATAAAAATTTTATCATATTCCTGGCGATCTTCAGCGGCTTCTGGTTCATGTTCATGCAACTTTGGGACCTGCTGCCGAACTTCATCGACGAATGGGTCTTTTCGCGCGATATCGCTCCCTTCTTCGCAGCCATCAATGAGGGGACGGTTCTGGCAAGCGGCAACGTGAAACCGGAAATGATGATCAACATCGACAGCTTTGCTATCATCGCATTGATGCTGCCGATGGCGTGGTTGACTGGCAAACTCCACCCCATGATCGCACTGATCGGCGGAATGGTGTTGTCCGTGGTTGCATTTGTGGCGGCGGGAGCAACGAATGTTGGTCTGATTTGCGCTTTGGCGATCTTCATTTTTGCCATCGGTGAAATGTGGTGCAGTCCGAAGTTCTCTGAATATATCGGATTGACGGCGCCGCCTGAAAAGAAAGCCACCTACATGGGATATTCCAACATCCCCTTTGCAATTGGTTGGGGGGTCGGGAACGCTATTTCAGGTGTTCTGTATACGCATCTGGGCAGCAAGGCGAACTTCGCTTACCTGCACCTGACGAAGGTAATGGGAGTTGATCCTGCCACGATTCCTGAGGATATTGCATTGCCCGGGCTGATGGAACGCTTGTCAACGGAGTTGAACGTTTCGGTAGATGCTGCCACAACAGTTTTGTGGCATGCGTATGACCCCTGGAGAGTCTGGGTGATTCTGGGAGCTATCGGTGCGGCTTCTACGTTGGCCATGGTGGGTTACTACTACAAGACGAAACACACGGGTATCTCATCTACTCAGAGTAACCCGAACTAATTCTATTACGACATACAAAAAGGGCGGCTCCTCAGCCGCCCTTTTTGACTCTTAAGTTATAATCCCTTATTTCCTCAGGAACAGCACCAGGTGATCGCCTAACAGACCGTTGATCAGGTTCTGCTCATATCCTGCATCCAACCAT
>JAHJDJ010000121.1 GCA_018812585.1 bacterium | reverse complement strand
TTTCGACGTAGTCGACCGCCGCAGGCGGGATGTCCCGGTTGAGACCTTCTCAAACCAAAACTCATCTTTCGACCAATACCAGTCGGGGTAGTCGTGGTCGCCGACATAGAGGGTGTAGGTATAGTCTCCTGTTGGAGCCCATCCGGGGACGTTCTGCACCAGATCGAAGCGTTCGATGACGGAATTGGAGTCAATGTGAATTCCCTCGCGCAGAGTGATTTCGCGGGTATCCCCACCCGGCAGAGTTACCTCCACCCAGGCATCGAAATCGGAATGGACGACATAAGTGTCTTCAATAGCAACGTTGTATGTAAAAGTACCTCCGGTAGGCGGAATCTGAATGGATGATGATTCCGGTTCCAATTCAACTAATAGGTGCAGAGGACCGCCCAGGCTGCCGTCAGGATTTACGCGTTTGGCATGAATATCAAAAGTAGTGGGATTAACTTGTATCGTGTATTGTAAAATTGCAATGACTCCCCCATCATCTACAGGAACGACTTTTCGTTTGTATCCATCAAAGTTTGTTGCCTGTAACAGCACTCCGTTGTGGCCCAGGATGCGATTCCCCTGCTGATCCAAACCGCTGACATAATATCGGTATGGGCCACTTTCCTCCGGTGAGGTCACGTAAACGATGTAGTAATTCGGGTAGCGAAAAGCATAATCAGGATTTCCTATTGCATATTCACCCCCTAAGCTATAGTTGAACCAAGCGCCACCGGCGTCCCAGTAGGAAATCCCGCGAATATCGACCCTCTGACCCCGAAAATGGGAGTCCCAATAAAATCCTAAGTAAACGAAGTTCTCCTCGCCGCTGACGATCTTGTTGACGCCCGTGTCGATGAAATAACTCAAATTCTCCTGATGCCATACTTCGATGCCATCAGAATTGATGCGGAACAGATCATTGCCATACCCCCCGTAATTCATATCCAGAATGAAGCCGCCTTCCCCATCGGGAACGGGGCTGTTGTACCAGGAGCCGCCGGAATTGATGGTCAGGTTCTCCGCCCAGAGAGGAACGCCGGCTGCGTCAAAATGCTGGGCTACCAGATTGTAACCAAATTGACCTTCTTCCCAGATCACAAAAGCGCCGCCTTCACCATCATGAGCGATAGTACACTCTTGAGAATTATAGTCAGGACTGACGGAGACAGGAATACCGCTATCACCCCAAAGAAGATTCCCGTATTCGTCGACTCGTTGTGCATAGACGTCTTGACTGGGTGCGCAAGTAACCAACAGTCCACCTGCACCATCTCCAGCTGCATGGTAATACGAATCACCCGCTGGCAAAAGGCGAATACCGGTATCGCCCCACAACCGATTGCCCAAACTATCGAGATGCTGTCCCCAAACGCCTATATCTTCACCAGTTGCAAAACAATAAACAATATAAGCACCGCCCACACTGTCGGAGACCATTTGAGTGGAAAAACTTATATAGGTTCCCGGTGAATATTGAGTACCTGGTGTGACTATAGGCGCTTGTGAATATTCGAGTTCACCGAAACGATCGATGATTTGAAACACGTAATTTGCTTTCCAATAAGTCATAAGCACAGAGCCGTTACTAAACGGTAAAGCATTTGGGTATACTTCCATTGTATCCGGTTCATTGGCTATGATCAGGTTTTCAGCGGTTGTCACCGGCCAGTAGGCGGAGGTGGTCAGCGGCAAAGCCAGGCATGTCAGTATCAGGAATATTATCGTGCGTTTCATGGGGTGTCTCGTTAGAATTGGGTGGCCGGGACAGCTTCGGCGTAGCCAACTGACGAAGTCAGGGATGTCCCGGTAAAATACATTTAATGCTGAATTCTGTTTATTAAAGGTTAATGACCTGTAGTCCGGGACATCCCCGGCTGCGCCGGGCTCCCTTCGGGAGAAGCTGTCCCGGCCACCCATGCTATACAAGGTTACCTACAATCTAACACATAATTAAGCGAAAGTCAAGAGGGGAATTGGTGATGGGGAACATTTTTTGGGGATTGATGAAAAATAAATGTCTCAACCACAGATTATCCGTCAGCAGCCGGATCCCTTCGGAACTTCGTCATTCGCCGATAGAATCGTCGAATTTCCTCGCAATGACCGTGTTTTGTTGCATCTATTTGCACCCCTGCATGACGTGTCTTCTTGACTTCACTGGATTCTTCCATAGGAATGGCTATGCCACTGCGTTCGAAGGATTGACCAGACGCCTGCGGCGCTGGTTTAAATAATAAAAACGCCCCGACGAATCGGGGCGTTCCAAGCTGATTGCTAACAGCTAACAGCCACTATTTCACATGCAGCAGCTTTTGCACTGCGGTTTGCTGCGGGGTCTTCAGCATGATGAAATAGATTCCCGAAGGCAACCCATCTCCGTCTATGGTTAATTGATGCACACCAGCGGATCGATTACCGTCAACCAGCGTGCGCACCAGGCGCCCCTGCACGTCAATCAGATTCAATGTGACGTCATATCGCTGCGGAAGCGTGTATTCCAACCGGGCTGACGCATTGAACGGGTTGGGATGAGGAGACTGCAGGTTGAACGTCAGCGGAACGCTTGCCTGCGGTTCATCCTGAACGCCGATCAAACCATCGCCAAAGTAGAGCTTGACGTCATCGATGTACCACCCTTCTTCTGCGGTGCCCTGGTCGCTGCCGAAGCGGAAGCGGAAGTATTCTGCGCTAAAACCGCAATCAGGAATCGTCACCACCGTTTTCATCCAGTTGAAATCGGATGAATAACAGGGAGTACCATACGCGAAAGGGCCGCCGGCACTGGTATGAGTTATCGCATCGGGATAGCCGTCTACCGGAAATACCTGTTCCCACGCTACTCCCTCATTGCGCTCGATAATACCGCCATCCCAATCCTCTTCACAATTCATGCGATGCCAGAAGGAAAGCCGCGCTTCGCCGTGTCCGGACCAGACTGGACTGACCAGTTCTGCATTCAACAGCGGGCCATAAGCTCCGCCGCCATCCGCGCCGCATTTCCAGGAAAAAGCTCCTTCAGCCGTATGATTACGCTGGGTAGAATGGTGCCACTGGTCATTGTAAGCTCCGAAGGCGACGCCGTGCGTCCAATCGCCTATGCCATCTTCAAAATCGTCTTGCAGGCTGACATCCCAGCAGAGCTCCAGTGGGAAGGTGATACTTTGCGATCCGCCCGTCCAAGTGATATCCAGAGAAATATCGGCATCATACGCGGCCGGGCAGTTATCATCGATAGTCAGCACATAGGGTGTTTCACCATAAGAAGAATATGTGATTCCCAGATTCTGATAATTGGCTGTTCCGGTCACCACAGTGACGTAAGGATCTGAGCTGGTCAACGTGGCAGATA
>JAHJDJ010000009.1 GCA_018812585.1 bacterium | reverse complement strand
CTTGCTTCAGATGGAAACTACGAATTCCGCTGTGAAGATGGTGATATCGACTTCGAGGTGATCGCAGGTGGGGGAGAGTTCCGCATCACCTACGAAGATGGCCACGTGCGCGCCTCCAAAGCATTCGACGTCGTTGAGGATGAGGAGTACTTGAAACGCTATACTCTGCCTGACGGCAAAGCAGACGTCCGTATTCGCATTGAAGACGGGGATGTAAGGTTGTATAAGCAATAAAGAAATCAAAAATAACTAAAGGGGCTGTTTCGGAAGCAGCCCCTTCTTAAATATTCGATATTTACTTGTCAGCTACCTCACTCACCCCCCCAGCACAAAATAAGCCAGCGATGCGGTCAAGCCGGAAATGACATTTTCGGTGGTATCAATCTGAATCTGCTCTACCTCGCCAAGAACAACGTCCAAGCTATCGTACTTCCAGATCAACAATTCCGCTTCTTCCAGATCCCCCAAATCAGTGTCATTATAGACGAACTGCACCGTCACGCCGCTCAAGAAATCACTGATTGTCGATCCCGCTTCGTAAGTGTAACCGATCTGGCGGAAATCTGGCGACGGCGCGGCGTAGTCCGGCGGATCTTCCGGCACGCCCACGCTTAACACCATCCAGTCGTCAATCGCTTCTTCCGGAATGATGACCGTAAAATCACCGTAAGTCAACTGACCACCATCATCCGCCTGGATGACCGTCGAGTGAAAGCCGCCGGGGTAGGGATCATTGGGCGTAGTGGAAGGCCCGGTTGCGGAATCGTCATCTGAGCAGCCGTTCAAGAAGATAAAAATGGCGAATGCCCAGAGATTTCGTCTGAAAAATTTCATAATTGCTCTGAAAAGTTATATTTTGTATACTCTGGAAACAGATCAGCAGTTTCTTATGGAAGCACTTTGCCCCCATCGTAACCAAAATCCCCAAATCCCCTTGCCATCGAGGGGATTTTTTTGTATAATAATATCTTCATAAGTCAACGAAGTGTACCGCAGGTGCTGACTGGCATATCTTGATTAAACTGAAAATGTTTTTTCCCCAAGCATAGAATCAAGAGTATTATGAGATATAGTAAGTTAGCAAAAACATCCTTTAAATGGATATTAGCAGCTGTTTGGAGTACGGGAATGGGTTTGGTTCTTCTTGAACTTCTCCTGCGTGCAAGTCAAGGTTGGTATTTTGAGGCCATCGATCTTTATCAAGTGGATGAGATACTTGGGATTGCCATGCGCCCAAGTATTTCACAATCCATCGGAATTGGAGATATGCGATTTTCCGTTTCGCATAATTCAAGTGGATTAAGAGGGGCGGAGGTGCGTGAGGATGATCCGGAGTTAAGAATATTCCTTATTGGTGATTCATATGTTTACGGTATTGGTACTGACAATGATGGAACTATTTCTTACCAGCTCGAGAACATGATGAAGCAGACGGGTATCGATGCAGAGGTATTGAACCTGGGATGTGGAGGTTATTCAACGGTACAAGCCTACTATATGCTTCAGAAATACAAACACTTGAACCCGGACGTTGTATTATATCTTTTTTGTGATAATGATCCTATTGATAATATAAAGTTCCTTACCGGTGTCAACAAACGTAGGTCACCCAAGACCTACCGATCCTGGTGGCGAATCGCCCTTAGGCGGCATAGTATGGTATGGAATGTTATTCAGCACAAACGGTTCTTTTTCGATAGAGGCGGGGTGAAGAACATCCAGGATGCAACACCAGGCAATTTCATGGCTGACAGCACAATTGCTCTCAGACCTGAATTAATCGATCTTACCGCTACCTATGTAGATAGCATTTCATCACTTGCAGATTCACTGCAAGCTCAATTCTTCATCGGATTTGTCAATGTGACGTTCGGTGATTCATCATTCATGGATTTCGGACCTATATGCAAAGTATATAACAAGCTCTTTGTTGATAAAGGATATCAGACTATTAAACCTCCGAACAGCCTGCTTGTTTATCGGAACGATCTTAGTAAACTCTTAGGAAACGTGCCATATTTGGGGCACTATAATCATATCTATTACAGCTGTTTTGCAGATGAGATTACCAGTGTGCTACTGCGTAAGTATAAGTTTAGCAATAATTGACTCACATTTGAGCACTATACAAAAAAGTGACCGATAGATTATATTCAAACAAGTAGTATGATATCGCAGGGGCTCATCCGTCAATTAACGGATGCCTATGGTGTCCCCGCTGAACGAATAGAGGTTACCATGCGTCTATACGAATTCGAAGGCAAGCAGCTTTTCCAGGAATCCGGGATTCCCATCCCCGATGGTAAAATGGCCGCCAACGTTGATGAAGCGGTCAAAATCGCAGAAGAACTGGGCTATCCCGTCGTGCTGAAATCACAGGCTTTAACCGGCGGCCGCGGCAAAGAGGGCGGCATCCAGTTCGCCAAAGACGTTACCGAATGCCGGGAGACGGCGTTGCGCCTGTTCCGTATGAAAATCAAGGGCTACCCGGTAGAAAAGCTGCTGGTGGAAAAGAAGTTGAACATTCAGCAGGAATTCTACCTGGGCGTCACTATCGACCGGGTCAATTACCAGTGGACGGTGATCGGTTCCGCGTCGGGCGGCATGGACATCGAAGAAGTGGCCGCCCAGGAACCGGAAAAGATCATCCGCATCAACGTCGATCCCTCGGATACGCTGCGCGGATATCAGGGCATCGAATTGGCGAACCGTATGGGTCTGCGCGGCGACGCCATGAAAGCAGTCGCTAAAATCGCCGGGCAGCTCTTCAAGGTCTTCCGCAAGTGGGATTGCAAGATGGTGGAGATCAATCCGCTGGTGATCTTTGATGACGGGAATGTGTTAGCTGCGGACGCAAGGTTTTCCGTCGATGACGACGCTGTGTTCCGCCATCCCGAATTCGCGGCACGCGGCATCGAGAAACGCCATGAAGAAGGGGAGATGACCCCCCGCGAACGGCAGGCCCGGGAATGGGGCATTCCTTACCTCGATTTAGACGG
>JAHJDJ010000120.1 GCA_018812585.1 bacterium | reverse complement strand
CTGGCAAACATATTTACCCAGTTTGCGCTTTGAAGCCAGTCAGGAATGGTATCGGGATCTGATCCACCATTATAGATTCTCAGCTGATGTATCTGTGTAGTGGAGCCATTCACCATATAGCGTGCCATAATATCATCAAAGCCATCGCCGTTGACGTCATCGCAGCGATACAATTCGTTCAAACCGACAATATTGGGTATGGTATCACTCCAATCAGGAATCGAGTCGAAATCGGTTGAGCCGTAGAGAACGTCAATCCGGTTCATATCATCGAAATTTCTTAGCACCAGACTAAAATCATCTATTCCATCATCGTTGAAGTCTCCTACATTTTCATCCATGATGTCATAACTGTAGTAGGGTGTGTCGCCTTGAAATGTCCAGAGTGGATCGGTTGGCCAGTCGCCGTCCCAGTGGTAGTAGTAGTTTTTGGACATCCCCTCATTCCAGCCGTACGCGCCGATAATAAACTCGTCATGACCGTCATTGTCAAAATCACCCATGGCAGTTCCCAAGCCAAACTGGTCGCCATCATTTTCACCCCAGTATTCACCCACCTGGTATACAGGATTCAGAGCAAAGGCGGGGAGGGTCAGTAAAAGCAGGATTAGAAGCATTAAAATCAGTTTCTTCATTTCAGTCTCCATTTAAATTAGGGTTATCAATCGGAATATAACGAATCAATACATCAATTGCAAGCGAAAAAATATGCGGAGGGAGATATTTTGGGCAACGTCAGGTCTCCATGCAGCTCACAATAGGCGCAGACGGGAGGTAAGGGAACGGGAAATGATTACCCCACAGGGAGAGCTGTGGGGCCAGGTCAGGGTATTCAGGGTTGGGATTACTATAAATAAAGGTAATTGAGGCGGCCTGTAAGCCGAATTCTGTCGTGAGTGATCATTTGTCTATGCGGCCTACCCGCGAGTCAGACGGAGCGGGCCGCTCCTCCTCGCCTATTTGGCCTTGCACCGGACGGGGTTTACCGTGCCTCCGGGTGTTACCACCCGAAGCGGTGGGCTCTTACCCCACCTTTTCACCCTTACCCCGACGCATCGGGGCGGTTTGTTTTCTGTGGCACTTTCCATCGCCTCACAGCGCCCTGCGTTTCGCAGGCGTCCTGCCCTGTGGTGTTCGGACTTTCCTCCCTCTACCCCACCACAGTGGGACAGAGAGCGATCACTCAGCCGCCTCAGTAAAATCAGTTCATCTGAATGGTTTCAGGATCGACGAGAATGCGCCCACAAGTTTCGCAGAGAATGAAATCTGACATGGTGGAAACTTCCATCAGCTTCTGGGGCGGAATCGCTGCGAAGCATCCGCCGCAAGCGCCGTTAAACACCTGCGCGACTCCCATGCCGTCTTCTTTGGCCATGTGAATGCGTTCGTAGTGGGCGTAAATCGGCTTGGCTAATTCATCCACTATGGTGACACGCTTCTCCCTGAGCTTCGCTTCGAAGTCGCTGGTCTCGGCGATTTTCTCCTGGAGCTCGGCGTCATGAGTTTCAAAATCAGATTTGATCGTCTCAGAATGGCTCTCCAGGTTCTGCACGGTTTCAGTCAGTTCTTCTTCCTGTCCCATGAGATGAATAATTTGCGACTCGCCGTCTGAAATGATCGACTTGGCAGCCTCTATTTCAGTGGTGATGGCATCATATTCCCGATTTGTCGAGACCTTGAAGAGTTGGCCCTGGTATTTCTTCAGGCTGACTTTGGCTTTTTCGACTTCGCCTTCGATACGTCGTCTTTCTTTGCCGGCATTCAGCAATTCCTCACGCCGCACATCCAGAAGATGAGTTGTTTCTTCGATTTCGGCTCGAAGTTTTTCAACAGTTTCAGGCAGATTGCCGCGCTCCTCTTTAAGTTCGAGCAGCTGGTTGTCAATCTCTTGCAACTGGACAAGCTGTTCCAATTGCTCCCTCAAAACCGCCTCCCTTCACACTAAGCATTTTACAGGATTTGTCAGAATTTTAGTTTCAATCACTGATATAGATGTATCGCCCATCCAGGATTGTAATTTATCGACCCAGACAGGCAATATCACTTGTTCTGTGGCATAATGACCGGCGACGATGATCGTCAACTTTCCTTCATATTCTAAGAAAGTGTGATATTTCATTTCCCCGGTGACATACGCTTCCGCTCCCTGGCGGTAGGCGTCTTCGATCAGAGCCCCGCCTGAACCGCCGCAGACCGCTAATTTTTTGACGGACTGCGCCGGGCCTTCAACTACGTGGAGCATTTTCACGCCCAGTTCAGACCGAACTTTACGGAAGAGGTCAGCCAACGCCACCGGAGCCGCATACTCGCCGAAAGCTCCAAACCCGAAGTTCACATCGGTATTCTCCAGACGGTAAATATCATAAGCTGCTTCTTCGTAAGGGTGCGCCTGACGCATCGCGCGAAGAACGTCGGCTTCCACCCAGGCAGGATAAATCATTTCCAGCCGAATTTCCTCAACCGTTTCAAATTTGCCCTTCTGCCCTATCGCAGGATCAGAATCTTCGCCGCCATAAAATGTGCCAAACCCTTTGATGTTATACGAACAATGCTGATAAGCGCCGATAATGCCAGCGCCAGCGTCAGCCATTGCCTGGCGCACTTGATCCACAGCATCTTCTGGCACGAAGACGGCGATTTTCTTCTGCCACCGTGATTCGGGTGCTTTCAGGAAAGCAGGATTCTCGATGCCTAACTTTCTCGCCAAAGCAAAGGAGACCCCGTCACGAGCCGCGTCTAAGTTGGTATGCGCAGAATAGAGAGCGATATCGTTTTTGATCAACTGCTCAACTTTATTTCCCAGCCACGAATCAGTGCGAACCTGATGCAAAGGGCTGTAGAGCAGCGGATGGTGACTTAAGATCAAGTTGACCTGATTTTCCACCGCCTCTTCAATGATCCGGTCGGTGACGTCCAAACAGACTAACATGTTGGTTACAGCAGCCGATGGATTCCCAACCTGCAGCCCGGAGTTATCGCCTTTAAGAGCGGCGCCGCTGGGTGCCCAGCTTTCGATAAATTTGATAACGTCTTTGATCTGCAAATGCTGCCCTAAGAATCCTTGTGGTACCCGATAAAAAAGGTGCACAGACTTAAGTCGTGCACCGTTAGCTTGAAATCAGATTTATGTTGCGCAAGATGAAAATGGTAAATTGGGTTTTGTGCGTTTTCAGATTGTGATACGATCTTTCTACTGACCGTATTCCCCAGCATTCTGAAGACCCCCCTCTTTGCTTCTGCATCACTTAAGTCTCAACAAACGGTTTACAGCTTATTTTCGTATTTCCATCTGAAAAAGAAAACTCTGCGGCTATTTTTACGATTTTCTCAATACTGCCCTTAATAATATTACGAAACGAATGGCAAAATTGATTGAAACTAAATGTTACGAAATTTAACCCCGGTATTCAAGCAAAATTTCTACTTTTTTAAATCGGAAATAATGCCCGCAAACGTCTCGAAGGCGGATGAACATGTGACGGTTTCAGAAACAGTCTTGAAGCTTGATCCTCGAAGCTGAAACCAATCCTCACAGGGTCGCAATCGCAGCGCAGCTAAGTCTCCAATATCCCTAAGTTTGGCCGATTCATCTGCCGTTAATGATATTTTCCCTTGACAAAAACATTGTAAATCCCTATATTCATTACATGAGAAGGATGGCTCAAATAGTTTAACCTCAAGCTATGATACAATCATTTTACAGACCGGCAACGGCTTGATTAGAGTCGGTCATCCTATTTTACGCCATTTTTCCTTTATTTATAATTGTTAAACCTGAACAATATCTCATTCTATGCTATCAGAAGATAGCATCGAGCGGTTCTCCACTGCATAAATTCCACTGCCCGAATCTTTTTGAGCGCAGTCGTTTTAACCGGAAAAGTTCCATGATCATGAAAAACCAAAACAGAAAAGTCGCCGCGCAATCTCGCCGCGCAGAACGCAGAACGATCCTTTGGGTGGCTGTTCTCACATTGGCGGTTGCAAGCGCGATGCTCTACTCATCCTTCGAGGGACGCAGCATGGCGGTGCGTTACGCCCCCCTGGTAGATGCGGCGATGGAAATCAAGCTCGAAATCGCTTTAGCTCGCCTTGGGTTCGAAGAGGTCCTTGGTGGAGATACAACCGTTACCCTTACTGATGTTTGGAAACATCTGGATGAGACGGAGTGGTACGCTCGGGCGATGTTAGAGGGCGGGGAAAATCCGGTGGGCAAATTCATTCCTCTTGAGGATCCTGATTTACGCCGCGAAATTGAACTCACGCTGGAGAAGATCAACGCCTATCGAACGATAGTCGAAGAAAGATGGGAGGCGCAAACTTCATCTGAGATCGGGTCGGATATCGACCAACATTTTGATACGATATTCGAGGATTGTCTTGCGTCCGCCGACCATGTGAAGAAAGCTCTACTACGGGCGATGCAAAGGCAGCTACAGCGATTCCGCTTTCAACAAAACCTGTTGATCGCCATTGTCATTATATTGGGTACGATTTTCGGCATTTTGCTGCTACGCTATGAGCGCAGACACACCAGCGATATCTTGACCTTGCAGGAAAAAGAGGAGAACCTGCGCACTACCCTAAACTCCATAGGCGATGCCGTAATCGCCACCGACACCAAAGGCGCTATCATCCGCATGAATCCAGTGGCCGAGGAGCTCACCGGCTGGACATTCGAGGAATCCAAAGGTAAACCGCTCACCGAAGTGTTCAACATTGTCAATGCTTTTACCAAGGAACCAGTTGTCAATCCGGTGGAAAAGGTTCTGG
>JAHJDJ010000119.1 GCA_018812585.1 bacterium | reverse complement strand
TTTACAGAGATTCTCTTTTAGATACCGGATCAAGTCCGGCATGACAGCACCTTTGGTGCTGGTGAAATAAACGCGCGCGGTCATTGCGAGGAAGTTTGACGACTTGTCGGCAAACGACGAAGCAATCTCATTCAAATTAAACCAAATCTTATTAAAACAGGAGCCCCCCATGCGCACATCTCTATTGCTTCTTTTCCTGCTTCCAAGCCTGGCTTCCGCTCAAGAAGAGTTCGTCATCACCATCGAAACCACGCTGGGTGATACGACCGAGACCTTCTGGCTGCAGATCCCCGCAGATTACAATCCCGCAAGCCCCTGTCCTCTGCTGGTCGGCTGGCATCAGTGGGGCGGCGACCACCTGGAATTCCGCGACGCCACCAACTTTGACGCTATCGCCGACCAGGCTGGCTGGATTGCCGCTTCGCATTTCGGCGCTGGCTATTTCCACTGGAACAACCACGCCACGCAGTCTCACGTCGTCGATATGATCGCCTGGATCGCAGAGAACTACAGCATCGATGCAGACCGCATCTACATGGTGGGCGCTTCCATGGGCGGCGCGGCAGCCATGATCTTCTCGAATAATCACCTGGATCCGGACGGCCCTATGGTCGCTGCCGCGGCGTCCGTATCCGGCATTCAGGACTGCGAGCGCCGTTTCTATGAACAGGGCGTCAATCATACCATGATCCAGAGCTTCGGTGGCACCCCGGATCAGGTTCCCTTCGAATATCACCGCAATTCCGCCATATATTTCGCCGATTCGACCGAAAGCATGCATTTCAACGCCAGACATCTCCCTCTGGCATTGACCTTCGGAGCGGAATGGTCGGATTCAGTCTGGCGCTGTCATGCAGAAGATCTGTACACCGTCATGGAAGGATTCGCAGATTCTGTCGTCTTGTTTGAATCTTCGCTGTATGGGCATGGCTGGGGCGCCAGTGAAGATTTAATGATCTACAACTTTCTCTCCGGCTTCACCCTGAAGCGTTATCCCACAGATATCAGCATCAACGCCGACGCAGAGGGCGACTGGTACTGGGCCGAACTGACCCTGCGAGAACCGCTGGAATCCTTTGCCCGCTTCGATGCGTCCTTCGACAGCAGCAGCCATCCCCCAGCAGTCCACGTCGATTTCATCAATAACGTCGCCTCAGCCGCCCTGGATCTGCCTTCGCTGGGATATGATTACGATTCCGGGAACCTCTTCTGTTACTGGAACATCGACGATGCATTGCCTGCTGAACTATCCTTCATAGGTATATCAGAAGAGCCGTATAAACTGCTTAAAAATAGTTTCGTCACCGCAGATTGGTCTTATGATGCAGGGGATCAGTCACTGACGCTTTACAGCGATGCATCTGCAGCTTGGACTATTGTTCTGGACGCCTCCACCAACCATCCCAACCTGCCCGAAAAGCATCCTTTCCCCCCCATCACGACGTCGCAAAACCCGCTGACTCTACATTTCGGTCTCCCCGGAAATGCGCCGGTAACCTGGTCGCTGTACAATGTCTTGGGTCAGCAGATTGAACGCCGCATCCTCTCGGGTGGTCTGGTTCGCCTGCCGCGCCACCTGCCCAGCGGACTGTATCTGGGACTTCTTGAATCCACCAATCCTGCTTATCCCCGCCATCTGCAGAAAATCATTCTCACCAGATAATCAGCACATTTACCATTTTACTACTTCAGAAATCTACCCCGCCTGCCGATTAAATAAATGGATTACTATCTCTTAGTGCAATATGACTGCATACCAAGAATTTATCCGTGGATTCGCCGATTATGGCCCTGCAGCCTGGGAAATATGGGTGTCGCTGATGGCGATTTCCGGTCTGCTCATCTTTTTGACTGTCAGAAGTTTTTTTACGCAGAAAGCCGTCGATCAGAGGCGTCGGCGCGCCGTCATTTATGAGTTTTTAAGAGTATGCCGGGAAAAAGGGCTTCTCCCTGAAGAGATCAGTCTTCTGAAACAGTATACCCCGGCAACCGGTATCCCCTTAGATTCGGATCTAATACAATCGAACGTGCAGTTCGATCAAATGGCACAGCAAATCATGGCTGCAGCCCACGTCGAAAACGTCACTGAATTGAACTCGACGTTATCAAAACTGAGACAGCGCATCGGCTTTCGGCCGCCCCCCCTCGGCGTTCCACTAAGTTCTACGCGTGAATTCGGCAATAGTCAGACTGTCTACCTGGTTTTTGGTGATTCTCTGTTTCTGGAAAGCCAGATAACAGAAGTTGATGAGCGCATGTTTATGGTCAGGTTGGCTGCAGGACAGCCCCCAATGCCGATTACCTCCGATTTTGAAATCTGGATTTTCTTCAACCGCTCCGGTGATTCCCGCTATGCAGGCCAATGCCGTATCCTGCGGCATACCTCTGATGAAGGAGGACATTTCGTAATCCTGGATCACTGCTCCGACCTGAGGCGGGATCAGCGCCGTAAAGATTTTCGCGTGGAAGAGAATCGTGATATCAAGATTTGGCTGCTGAACCCGCAGCTGGACGAACTGGAAGACGCTTGTCAAGTCATTGAAAAACATCCCTTTGAAACCGCGACTTTAGATGACCTGTCCGCCGGGGGCGCGCTGATTTTATTCCATCGTAATGTCCCCATCAATCAGCATGTTTTTATCGATTTGGATCCTCAGAAGAAGAATAAGCTACCCCAGGTAAAGGGGACAGTACTGCGATTCAACCGCCGAGGAAGAACCGCGCGCTGGGCGCTTTCGATTCGTTTTGATGATCTCAGACCCTCTGAACGGCAACAGATCGTGCGTTATGCTTTCCAGAGGGAACGCGATAAACTGAATTTCGCTGCTATTCTGTAAGGTTTAAAATCAACGCTCTATGGAACAATCTTGAAGAACGGAAATAATATTCACTTTTATCTTTTTAATGAAGGATGCCCTTTAAAAAAATGAAAATCTATTGACACAGTTCTGTGGGTAAATTATATTGAATTCGATCTGGCTTATTACGTTCGAAGTATTTAGTTTGATGCCCCACATATTTCGCTGAGTAAAGTTGCATGATCTTACCTTGCTGAGATAGTCACCTGACGCAGGCTTTATTCTACTGGCATATAAGTATTTAATTATATTGCAAATAATACACTCCGCTCAGCATACTTTCAAATCCGGAATAAGATGAATTCGGACCTGTTTGAAACAGTAATGATGCTTTCCAGGGACGGTGTGGTCTGTACCTCAGAAGACGGTTCAATTCTGCGCATTAATGAAAGAGCTTGCAAGCTCCTGGACTGTGCCGCTGAAGAAGTTATGGAGCGCTCTCTCCTCGATCTCCATCCGGAACAGATAGCCAACCACATTCGTAGATTGTTCAACCAGGCAAAATCGAACGGTAATGATACTCTGGAAATCACAGAAGAGTGGGGAAATGATTTCTGGATCACAGTCAAGCTGCGATCCATCAGCGAAGAACCCGGCGGCAGGAAAGTTTACTTGATCCAGTACCAGGATGATACAGCAATTCGCTCTTTAGTGAAGCAAAACGGTGAGTTGCGTGAGGGGTTGCGGGAAGCGCAAAAATTATCTTCCATCGGCGTGCTGGCATCCGGTATCGCTCACAATCTGAATGGCCCTCTGGCAGTCATTACCGGTTACCTCGATCTGATTTGCAGCAAAAACCCCGATATTGAAGAAATCCCGCTGGTACTCAACCAGGCAGAACGGTTGAAAGATATTATCGCAAATATGATGGCGAAAAGCAGGCAGGAAAAAGATAGTCGCAAGAAACCGATAAATCTGAATACCCTGTTGAAGAATGAGTTGAAGTTCCTCGAATCCAACCTTATTTTCAAGCACCATATCGATAAGATCTACGAATTCAGCCCCGATTTACCGGATATTTTAGGCATTTACAGTGATTTTTCGCAGTGTTTCCTGAATATTGTCAATAATGCTTTAGACGCCATGAACGACTCACCGGTGAAGAGGCTGGCGGTTAAGAGCTGGTATGACGAAAAGAATATCTATATCAAGATACAGGACACCGGCTGCGGTCTTGATCCCGAAAAAGCGCCCCTGCTCTTTGCCCCCTTTTATACCACAAAGCCTGCAGTCGGCGAAACCATCACGGACCAGCCCACCGGCACCGGATTGGGCCTATCCACAACGTTTCAACTGATCAAGAACTATTCCGGAAAAATCGAAGTTGATGGCGCGCCGGGCGAAGGCGCGGCGTTCAGCATTACTATCCCCCTCGAACCCAATAGACCTCCGCAAAAAGTTTCGACCTCATCAGAGGATGAGGCCGTTTGTGTCCCTGCGCTTCATTAATTCCTATACTGTGGATTCGTTTCAATCGTCCCCGTCATAGTAGGTCACCTCTCTTCCATCCAGACTCCGCAGCATAACTTTTCCCTTAGATGCCTCGATAATGAAATCCGGCAGAATAGGTATCTTTCCGACCCCCCTGGGAACATCGACAATGTAGTGCGGAACGGCCAGACCGGACGATTTTGCTATAACTTCCCGCATCAATTCCCGCCCTTTGATGACGCTGACACGAAACTGCGCGGTGCCCTGTGCGGGGTCTGCCTGATAAAGAGCGTACGGTTTGACGCGCAGCTTCAGTAATTCCCGGTACAATCTAATCAGAATCTCAGCTTGGTCATTGACCCCTCTAAGCAGCACTGTCTGACTTCCCAACGGAATCCCGTGCGATGTTAAAAGATGACAGGCTGCAGCAAATTCAGGTGTGATTTCTTCCGAGTGATTAATATGAAGATTCAGATAAATCGGATGATTTGCGTTTAGTGTGATGCATAATTCTTCAGTGATACGAAAAGGCAGCGTAACAGGCATCCGGCTGCAAATACGCACAATTTCCACGGATGAAATCTTTTTCAGCTCTTTAAGCAGTTCTGCCAGCCGAGCATCCGTCCAGGTCAAGGGATCTCCTCCGGATAAGATCACTTCATGAATACCAGGATGCGCACTTAAATACCGAATCCAGTCAGCAATTTCCCGCTTTCCAATATCCGATTCCTGTTCGACAGCCCTGCGGCGGCGATTGCAATAGCGGCAGTATACCGCGCAGCGGTCAGTCAGCAGCAGGACCACACGATTGTCATAGCGATGGATCAGCCCACTGACAGGACTGTCCGCTTCCTCGTCCAGCGGATCTCGGTTTAGATGCGGGCATATTTCCAGCTCCTGCAGATCAGGGATAACTTGTTTCCAGAGTGGACCTCCAACCCCGGATTGCAGCATCATCTGCGCATAAAAAGGCGTTATCCCGAAACGCAATTGCTTTGTGACCGCAGCCA
>JAHJDJ010000118.1 GCA_018812585.1 bacterium | reverse complement strand
CGTCGCATTTCCAGTTCAACAAATACACGCACTGGTCGTATCCGGTGATTATCGACACGGTCAACTTTGAATTGACGCCACTGGAACCGGGTGATGAGATCGCTGTATTCGATGGGGCTTATTGTGTCGGAGCCGCCGAATTTAGTGGCAGCTTACCCATCGTGATCAACTGCTGGAAGGACGATTTGGCCACACCTAATACGCTGGACGGTTACTTGGCTGGTAACGAAATGAGCTTCGCCTGGTTTGACGTTTCTGAGAACAGCGAGAGCGAGTTCGTGCTGCCCCCAATGACCTCTGCGACAAAAGCAGTGGACTATATTGGCACTATTCAGGGCCGCTTCGGGGAAGGTATCTATGCGCGCGGTAACCTGATGGATGGCTGCACGAATATCAGTTACCTGCCAAAGCAGTTCAATATCAAACAGAACTATCCCAACCCATTTAACTCCACGACTGTGATCCCACTGGAATTACCCCAGAGATCTCGCGTGACCATTGACCTTTTCGACGTTTGCGGGAGGTTGGTCTGGACGCACAATGCCGGGGTGAAGAACGCGGGCTGGCCGAAGATCCATTTCAATGCTTCAAACTTGGCTTCCGGCGTCTATTTCTACCGCGTGACTGCTACCGGTCTGGAACGCGGCGGTCGGTATCAGGATGTCGGTAAGATGTTGTTGTTGAAATGACACGCTGGCGTGTCATCCCGGACAAGTCAGCCGCAGACTGACGAGGATCCGGGACCCAGAGAAATAGGATAAGAGCGTCAGGTCACCGTTTTACTAAAGACCTGACGCAACAAGGAAAAATCCCCCCGTCCGGCAACCGCCGGACACCCCCCTTATTAAGGGGGGCAGGGGGGATCAGAGAGGACATCACCATGAAAACAACAATCATATTACTCCTTCTCCCGGCCCTCCTATTCGCCCAGGAATTCACGTTTGAACTGGAGACAAGTTCGATTCCTGTTGAAATGGAAGGGTGGATGCCGTTTGAACCTTTCGCAGGGGGAACGAGTCAAAGCTGTTTAGATTTTGCCGATATTGATAACGATTCTGATGATGACTTATTTGTAGGTAATTTTCTTGGAAATATTCATAGTTTTTATAACCAGTTTCCACAAGCTTCATTTACACTGGAATCTTTTCAATTTGCTGATTTTTCAGTAGGGGGTATCCCTTGGGGAGGTTCAGCGATGCCATGTCTAGGCGATCTTGATGGCGATGGCGATTTAGATTTATTAGTTGGTGATATAAATTCAAATACCCACTACCTGCAAAACATCGGTAGCTCACAATTTCCTGATTATGAATTAATTACAGATAATTTAGTGCCACAAGGTCCACCCTGGGTTTGTTTTCCGGAGTTCATCGATATCGATTCTGATGGAGATTTAGATCTTTTTGGCGGGTGGGAGCAGATAACCTATTTTAAGAACATCGGTACATCACAATCTTTTGAATTTCAATTAATAACAGGAAATTTTTCAAATATAAACATTTCTTCAGGATATACTGATGTATCTTTTATCGACATCGACTCCGACAACGATTACGATCTTTTCATCGGCGAGCGTTACGGTAAGATCTGGTATTACCGTAATGACGGCGATTCGGTCAACTACGATTTCACTTATGTAACTGATAATTTCTATGACATTGACGTGGGCAATTACTCGTCCCCCGAATTTGCCGACATCGACGGCGATGGGGATTTCGACCTGTTCGTGGGGAAAGATAATAACAGCGAAGAACCTTTAGGAGATGTATATTTCTATGAGAACGTTGGAACCGCGCAGAACGCCGATTTCATTTTGAGAGCAAAGAATTATCTGATGATGGATATTGGTAACTTTTCACCTAGACCCCAAGTCGTCGATCTTGATAATGACGAGGCAAAAGAACTTGTTGCCGGTATTTCAAATCACTTGGATCTTTTCACTAATACTGGCGATTCAGCAGCCCCCTCATTTCAATTCACCACAGAAATATTTCAGAACATTCAGTTAAATGGCATCACACCGTATTTTGTTGATATTGATGCCGATGGTGACCTGGATATGTTCGCTGGTCAATCAGTTATCCCAGGTCCACCTTCGTTAGCTTTATACCTCAATCAAGGTACCGCTGGTCACCCCAATTTGCAACTTTATAATTCACAGTACATCACGAATCCAGACTTTTTTGTTGGTATTGTTCCTGCTTTAGCTGATATAGATGCAGATGATGACCAGGATCTGTTTATAGTTGACGATTATGGGCACTTCTTCTTCTATGAAAATATTGGGACAGTACAATGGCCGAGCTTCCAATGGCAATCCAGTCAGTGGCAGGGATTACAGTTTGATGGAACTCGTCCCATGTTTTTTAATGATATTGACGGGGATGATGATGAAGATCTTTTTATAGCAAGCTCAGACTGGACAAATATTTCTTTTTACCGAAATATCGGTGATCCTCAGCGACCAAACTTGCAACTCGAGATAGACGAATTATTTCCTGATTTATATATAGTTGGAGCTTTCCCATTTCTAGCGGATATTGATGGTGATCAGCGTTTTGATCTATTCACTGGAAACGGCAACGGCGGCATCCTCTTTTTCCGCAACACCACCGGAGATACGGCGGCCGTTCAACCACGCCTCAGCTTAGATCCTGCGCACGGCATCCAGTTCAGCATCGGTCCCAATCCCGCCAATCCTATCACCTGGATTTCTTACAACCTCCCCTATCCGCAAAAGGCGGAGATAGCGGTTTACAATCTCTTAGGCCAGAAAGTCGCCACTTTAGCCTCCGGTTTGCAGATGCCGGGGCAAAAAAAACTGATCTGGAACGCAGCGAATTACTCTTCCGGGCAGTATTTTATCAAGCTGGAGGTGTCGGGGTCAGGGGCGACCCCGACTACGGGGAGTAAGAGTTACGGGGTGGAACGGGTGGTGGTGGTGAAATGATGTT
>JAHJDJ010000117.1 GCA_018812585.1 bacterium | reverse complement strand
GTTGGTATCAATCATGAAGGCGACGTCAACAAAGCCCTGCAATTGGTTGACGCTGCGGTGGAAGCTGGCGCGGATTGCGTTAAATTCCAGAGTCACATTACAGAAGCGGAGATGGTGCCAACTGATATGACGCCGGGGGATATCAGCAGTGAAAGCCTGTGGGATATCATCAAACGTTGTGAATTGACCGCTGAGGAAGAACGCCGTGTCAAGGCTTATTGCGAAGAGAAAGAGATCATGTATCTTTGCACGCCCTTCAGCCGCGAAGCCGCTGACCGTCTGGATGCGCTGAATGTCGTCGGATTTAAAATCGGGTCAGGTGAGTGCAATAACCTGCCCTTGATTCGCCATATTGCGAAAATGGGTCGTCCCATGATCGTTTCAACAGGAATGAACGATCTGGATTCGATCCGCAGAACGGTACAGGCAATAGAAGAGTATGATTGTTCCTACATGTTAATGCACTGTACTTCTGCTTATCCAACTCCCTACAAAAACGTGCGACTTGGCGCCATTATGCAGTTACAGAAGGAATTCCGTGTTCCAGTTGGATTGAGCGATCATTCTTTGGGCACGTATACCTGTTTCGGCGCGGTAGCTCTGGGCGCTTGTGTGCTGGAAAAGCACTTTACCATTTCCCGTGAATGGCCGGGACCGGATAATCCCATCTCCATCGAACCGCATGAACTGTGGGATTTGTGCCGCGGCGCGGAAGCTATATTCCAGGCTCGCGGGGGGCAGAAGGATGTCCTGCCGATCGAGGAGCCGGTGATTGCCTTCGCTTATGCGACGGTCGTCTCGACAGATGAGATTAGAGAGGGTGAATCGTTCACCCCTGAAAATACCTGGGTCAAGCGTCCTGGAACCGGTCTTATCCACGCGACCCAACTGGAGAAAGTTTTAGGAAAACGTGCGATCAGGCGCATAGCGCCGAACCGCCACATCGCGCCTGAAGATATAGAAGGGTACGCCTAATGGAAACAATTGTAGTCACTGGCGCCACAGGTTTTATCGGAAGGCGTCTCTGCCATGAAATCATCGACCGGGGATATGACTGCGTCGGTTTATCACGCGCTTCTAAATCAGCGGAAGCACATATTCGGGTGGTATCGAAGTACGAAGACTACGATCCCCCGGATAATGCAATTCTGGTGCATCTGGCGGAACGGCGCGACATTAAGACGGCTCAATCGGGAGGCTATTCGTACGTCGATGAAACCGTCGCGCTCTGCTACAACCTGACCAAAAAGGCCTGGCGGCATGTTATTTATGCCTCGTCTGCGGAAGTGTACGGGCACGGCATAACCACTGAACGCTCCACCAGCGAACAGGTTCTGCCGCATAATCTGTACGCCAAAACTAAACGCGCTTGTGAACAGGAAATCCTTAATAATAAGGGTACTGCACTGCGGTTGGCGAACGTCTATGGACCTGGTATGGCAGAATACAATGTCATTTCCGATATCCTCAAGCAGATTCCCGGAAGCGGTCCGCTGACTGTAAGAGATACCCAGCCAATGCGGGATTTCATCTGGATCGGAGACGTTATAGAGGCTTTTCTGGCAGCCCTAGACCGCCTGAAAGATGGGATTTTCAATGTCGGCACCGGGACGGGAACGTCTATCGGAGATCTGGCGCGCAAAATTCTGGACCTTGCAGGTGAAGCAGATCGACCCATTGAATCGAAAACTTTACCCGGCCAAAAATCCTGCATCGTAGTGGACGTAGCAGAAACCAAGAAACTGTTGGATTGGGTTCCGAAGACCTCGCTGAATAAAGGTCTCAAAATGCTGCTGGAAAATCGTCATGGATAACAGGATCATCGCCGTATTTACCGGCAACCGGGCTGAATACGGGTTGCAGTATCCCATCCTGAAAGCTATCAATGAGCATCCTCAACTGGATTACCGGTTGATCGTTTCCGGCGCTCATCTGGACGATAGTTTTGGCCGCACCATCGAAGAGATTCGTAATGATGGCTTTGAGATTTCCGCCGAAGTTAAAATCGACATGGCGGATGATACTCTGACCTCCACAGCGCAGGCTATCGGCAGCGGAGTGATCTCCATGAGCCAGGCGCTGGAGCAGATCAAACCTCACTATCTGGCTGTCTATGCAGATCGTTTCGAAGGATTTGCCGCAGTAATCGCAGGAACACAGATGAACGTCCCTACAGCCCATATTGAGGGGGGCGATATCACCGAAGGCGGAGCGCTGGACGATTCTGTGCGTCATGCCATGAGTAAACTGGCACATCTGCATTTTACGACCAATCAGCAGGCCAGCAACCGTCTGCTGGCGATGGGTGAAGAAAAATGGCGAGTCCACACGGTTGGCTTCCCGGCAATTGATCTGATTGCCCTGGGAAAATTCGCCAGACCTGAGGAGATCTCAGCCAAGCTGAAGCTTGATTTGAACCGCCCCGTAGTAATTTTTACCCAGCATTCGGTGACGACGCAGTTCGATCAGGCGGAAGCGCAGCTACTCCCGTCGCTCGAAGCGATCAGAAAACTGGCTAACGACGGAGTTCAGATCATTTTGACCTATCCAAACAATGATGCGGGCGGACGCAAAATCATCGATGGTCTGAAAAAGTTTGCGGCTGACAGGATTGAGAACACCAGGGTCGCTCGGTCACTGGGCCGGCATCTGTATCACGGACTATTGGCTCTGGCGAGACATCCTTCGATCAGAGTTGCCTGTGTGGGGAATTCATCATCGGGCATAAAAGAAACCCCCGCGTTCGGATGTCCTGCTGTCAACATCGGATCGCGGCAGAAGGGACGCTTGCGGGGCGTCAATGTCATCGACGTCGATTACCATAGTCAGGCGATTTACGATGCGGTCAGGCGGTGCCTCTTGGACCCGTCATTCCGTCAGGATTGCCGCAGCGGTGAAAACCCTTACGGCGTCGGCGATGCTGGTAAAAAGATAGCCGATTGTCTGGCCAGCCAACCGTACGATCTGCCTAAGTTACTGACCAAATTATGGGTCTGGAATAAGCTGGAGTCGATTTAATGCACCAACAGGCGAATGGACAGAAGGTATTAGTCACCGGCGCGGATGGATTTATCGGCAGTCACCTGGTCGAATCGCTGGCGCTCGCTGGCGCTTCTGTGCGGGCTTTGGTGTATTACAACTCCTGGAACAGCATCGGCTGGTTATCCGATTGCGATCCTGAAATTCTTGCCACTATCGAAATTATTCAGGGTGACATCCGCGATACTGAAAGGATTTTCCAGGCAGTCCAGGGCTGCCATAAGGTCTTCCATCTCTCCAGTCTGATTGCTATACCTTATAGTTATGAAGCGCCTCGCTCTTACGTGGAAACCAATATCATTGGCGGATTGAACGTTCTGCAAGCCTGCAGGAATACAGACTCTGTGGAACGACTGGTTCATACCTCAACCTCTGAAGTTTACGGTACCGCTCAGACGGTTCCAATCAGCGAAACGCATCCTGTTGTCGGTCAATCGCCCTACTCAGCGACCAAGATAGGTGCAGATCAATTAGCAGAAAGCTATTTTCGCTCCTTTGAATTGCCCGTGGTGATTGCACGGCCCTTTAATACTTTCGGACCGCGCCAGACGGCACGCGCCGTCATCCCCACGATAGCCAGCCAGTTGCTATCCGGCTGTGAAGAACTCGAACTGGGCGCGCTAACCCCGACGCGCGATTTCTGCTACGTTGGCGATACTGTCGCTGGTTTGATAGCGTTGAGTAACTGCCGTGAAGCTGAGGGGCAGGTCGTCAATATCGGCACTGGCTGTGAATGGTCGATTGAAGAAACCGCACAATTGCTGATGAAAATCACCGGTAGAGAAGTCCCGATTAAATGCGATGCAGAGCGTCTGCGCCCTGAAAAAAGCGAAGTCAACCGGTTACTGGCGGATAACAGCAAATTGAAATCGTTAACGCCATGGACGCCGACATACGCTTTTGAACAGGGATTGAGCGAAACAGTAGAATGGATTTCAAAGAATTTAGAATATTTCAACCCGAATAACTACAACATCTGACATCAGATGCAGCAGAAATGATGAGCCATACGGCACAAGACAGGATGAAAGATATGCTTACAGGTTTATTGCTGACAACCGAAGCCACTATCCGCGATGCGATGACAGCTATTGATCAAAATCGCAAAGGGATCGTGCTCCTGGTCGATGAACAGCGTCATCTGAAAAAGACTGTGACCGATGGTGATATCCGGCGCGCGATATTAATGGGCATCGATCTGGATTCTCCTCTGGAGCTGTTGCTTCAAGATCAGCAGAAAATCGCTGACAGCAAACCTGTGACAGCCCTGTTGGGCATCGGCATCGAGGAGCTTTTGCTTCTGATGCAGCAGCATCGTATCCGACAGATTCCGATTCTGGATGACGACGACCGCGTGGTCGATTTGGCTACTATGGATGAGCTGCTTCCCAATGCAGAATTGCCGTTGCATGCTGTCATCATGGCGGGCGGTTACGGCAAACGGTTACGGCCTCTGACGGAAGATCTGCCCAAGCCGATGCTGCCAGTAGGGGACAGGCCTCTTTTGGAACGTACCATTGCTAGATTGAGATCCTCCGGAATCAGGCGGGTGCAGATCTCGACGCATTACATGAAGGATAAAATCACGGATTATTTCGGCGACGGAGAAGCCTTCGGAGTGGAATTGAATTACGTCACCGAAGAGCAGCCTCTGGGAACAGCCGGAGCGCTCGGATTGATGGAAATATCCGAAGACCCAGTGCTGGTCATGAATGGCGATATCCTAACGCAGGTCGATTTTCGGGCGATGCTGGACTTTCATTGCCATCATGATGCCGATATGACTATCGCCGTGCGGCAGTACGGCGTCGAAGTCCCTTATGGCGTCGTGGAAACGGATGGCGTCAATGTGCGTCGCATTGTGGAAAAACCGACCATGAAGAACTTCATCAATGCCGGAATCTATCTGCTGAGCCCCGACGCTCATCGCCGCATTCCCCACAGCCGGAGATTCGATATGCCTGAGTTAATCGATATGCTCATACAGGAAGAAAGAACGGTGATCTGCTTTCCAGTGCGGGAGTACTGGAAGGATATCGGTCAGTTTGAAGATTACCACCAGGCAGAAGCTGATTTCGCTCGGGGCGGAGTTGGAGAGTTACAGGGCGTCAGCGCTTAGTTGATAAGAGTGAGGATTTAGAATGCTGAACACAGATGAGAAGAAGCCAGTATTTCCACTGATTTTTCTGCATTTAGAGAAAGCCGCCGGAACCACGCTGCGCCAGATCCACAAGCGGCAATATGGAGAAGAAAACGTCCATGATTATACGCAGGGGCCCGATGCCTTTAAGAAGATTCCCGCAGGCGTCAAGGTCATACAGGGACACGTTCAATTCAGTTTTTTCAAGCAACTGCCCTCTCCAGCCACGTGGATAACCATCCTGCGAGATCCAGTTGACCGCATCATTTCAGCGTATAATTACGCACTGGATACTCCAGATCACTTCGTGCATCAATATGCCCTGACGCGTACCATTGATAAATTTGTAGCCGATGGAATGTATATCTGGGGTGAAAACGCCCAGATGAAATATCTATGCGGCGAAACCGACCTGCCGTTTGGCAAAAGTCGACAGGAACATTTAGATCAGGCGCTACAGCATCTGCAAACTCATTTCAGCCTGGTCGGCACGTCCGCACGATTCGATGAGACGCTGATTTTGCTGAAGCGGATGCTGGGCTGGAATATGCCTTTCTATATTCGTGAAAACGAATCCAGTAAAAGAGTGCGTCGCAAGGACTTAAGCGCAAAAACAATCGCGGTATTGGAGGATCATCATAAGTTCAGTCGCGCGGTTTACAACTATGCGCTTGATAGATTAGAAACTGCGATACAACAGCAGGATACGACATTTTATACCGAAGTCGAAGTCTTCAAGCTGATGAACCCGCAAGCCCGACCTTATTTGAAGAACTGGACAGAAGACACGAATCTCAGCGATCTGGAAAAACAGATCGCTCATGATACCGTTTACCGTCTTTGGGGAGATGAAAAGCATGAGACAGCCGATCGTGTATTGAACTTCATGATGCTGAAGTATCCCAATTCTGTTGATCTGAAAAATCTGGAAGCAGCGAAGTACTATCATATCGGCGAGATCGGCAAAGCCAGGCAAAAGTTCGAACGGCTCATCGAGGAGCATCCCACACACCCAGCCCCTTATACCGGTTATGGTGAACTACTCTGGGAGTTGGGACAGAAGCAGAACGCCTTCAGCCAATTTATCAAAGCCTTAAAATTAGATCAATATCACCGGCAGACCGTCATAAGCTGCGGGCGAGCATTCGCTGCATTCAATCTGCATCAGGATGCTCAAATACTATATGAAAGCTATCTGCAGAAGAACCCGCGTGACGGAGAAGTCATCTACCTTAAAAACTTTGCAGGTTAAGCAATTACCTGAGGAGACAGTGCATGGCAGCAGCAACATCAGGCGCTCAGAGTCTTGATAAACGTCCTCTGGCTTATATCCATCTATTCAAGACTGCGGGAACGACCCTGGAATCGATCATCAGCCGCCAGTATGGTATGAACGCCATAATGAAGTTCGGATCGGTAGTTGAGACAGCCGACCGGATGCGGGAATTTTCTTCCTGGCCTGAGGCTTATCAGCAGCGGATTAAGGCATTTATGGGGCATTGCAGTTACAAGCAGCGCAGCCTATTCCCGAAGGACACAGTTTTTTTCAGCATGATACGCCACCCCGTGGACCGGATGATATCCGAGTATTATTTCATATTAGCGAGCCCGGAAATTGTCCATTATCCGAAAGTGGTCGGCGAAAAAATGTCACTGACCGATTTCATGCGCAGCGGCATCCATAACTCTCTGGATAACTATCAGACGAAATACCTGTCATCTTTGAAGAATCCCGGATTTGGGGTCTATTCTGAAGAACTGCTGGAAGATGCCAAGAAAAACCTCAAGGAGAATTTTGCCTTTACTGGGTTAACAGAACGATTCGACGAATCTGTGATTCTGATGAAACGTCTCTTTGGATGGAAACTGCCCTATTATATGCGTGAAAGGGTCACGAAAAGACGACCGCGCCGAGAAGAAGTGCCCGCCGGTGACATTGCCGTGCTGGAAGAATACAACCGCATGGATCTGGAGCTGTACCAATATGCTGAAGAGCTGTTAGACGAAGAGATCGGGAAACAGGGTAATGGCTATGAAAGTGATCTGAAAACCTTCAAGCTGATCAATAAGCACTGTACATCTTTAGGGTCATCGCTCTCGCAAATACCTCTGGCGAATAATGATGAATTTATTCTGCTGTTGCAGACGATCAACAAAACTCTGGATCAGCGAACTTTTGATGAGGTTGAGTTATTAATGGAGTTTGGCAGACAGCGCTTCCCCAATATGCCGGAGATGACTTCCATCGAAGCGATGGTCAATATTCAGCTCCAAAACCTGCGCAAAGTAAATGCGCTGCGAGATACCGTCATATCTACGACTAAGAGAGTCGAAGGAATTGATCTTGATGCGGACACGCTTTAGATGATATCGAGAGGATGAAGAGCTTCTCAGAGGAGACTTGTATCGAAAGACCGACACTTGAAATAATCGCTCAGAGGGCGCAACAGGTTAAAAGCAGAATCGAGGCTGGCGGTGGAATGGCGCTGCCGGACATTATCGACGCGGTGGTTGCCCTGTTGCAGAACAAGGACGTCAAAGAGGCGCAGGTGATCTTCAAACAATTGCCTGAAACAGCCTACAACCATCCGCGCATTGTCGCGCTTTTTCTTCGTTATCTGGTGCAGTCCGGTGAGGTGCAGCAAGCCGAACGATTTGCAGCCGAAATCAGGCGTTCCAATCCCGCGATGGAGGATACCGATCTGGCGAAACTGCTGAATCAAATCCTGGCCCCCCTGCCTGAACCCGAAGAGTTGCCGGATCCATTGGTTCTGGACTACCAGTTCGATCTACAGGATGGTCATTACAGTATGAAAATGTTACTGGAATGCCCTTATTGCGGATCCGCATTCGTGGCGAAGACCGGTTGGGGGATTATGGTGTTAAGACCAGCCTTCTGCACCGCCTGCCTGAAACCTTCCTTGATAAGTCCGGAGTTTCTGGTTGACGTTTTAAAGAAATATCATAGCAGTGATGGAAACCGAGGTCTGCGAGATATCGATCAGCAGATTTTTAATACCGTGGGATCGTGGCATCTGGCTGACGATTTCCCCGAAGAAGGGTATCGCCGGGGCGTCAACTTAGGTGAACCGATGATGCTGCGCATCCAGCGCTTGCTGGTGCGTGAACTATACCTTGAAAAATACATCAATATTGAGGGCGCTGCATCTTGAAGAAGAGAATTCTACTCTGCAGTCAATGGGTAAATCGCTACCGCCCTTTAATCAAAGCGCTCTTAGACAGCGGATCTTACCAGCTTTTCTGCGAAGACGGCGTCGTGAATCGCATAGGATTCTCGCACCCTGATCTGCTAAGTTACCAATCCTTCATGCCGCCTTTTGCGCAGGGGTCATTAAAAGCCGAAGCGAGAATGCGTCTGTTTGCCATGCTTCCGCACCTGAACCTCACCGCAGAAAATGAGATCCCCGACTATCAGAACTGCAAGTTCAGTTCAGATTCAAGCAGGATCACTGCTGATCTGAAAGAATCCCTGGAGCAAGTGCTTTACATGCTGGAGGCTTTCGATAAGTTGCAGCAGGAGTTGCATCTTGACCTGCTGATGGTCGATGGGCCGGGGATAAAGCAGCAGTCCTGGATCGCGGCGGCAAAACAGCAGGGCATCC
>JAHJDJ010000116.1 GCA_018812585.1 bacterium | reverse complement strand
TCACCGGACTGCAAGCACGCCGTCCGCTGCGCTGGTAGTAATGACGGGTTTCCTCCTCGATGAAACTCCAGTCGATGGCGGCCTTCAAGCGCACCAGCAGATGGTTTTTAGGGATCAGCCGGTCGTAGATCTGAGTGTCAAGGGCGAGCTGGTGAAATTGCTGCCAATCAGCGTTCAGGGTGCGGGTATTTACGAAGTCAAATGGGATGGAGTAACCCAAAAGGGTCTACTTGCAGCGGGTGGCGTCTATATCTACACCGTTGATTTCGGGGATGCAATTTTAGCTTCAACAATGACCTATCTGAAATAGACCTGGACTGCTTTTCAGGAATATAGAACTCACAAAAAAGATCCGGCAGATGCTGTCATCGC
The DNA here is from genome assembly GCA_018812585.1 of bacterium. Lineage (GTDB taxonomy): Bacteria > Electryoneota > B3-LCP > B3-LCP > B3-LCP > JAHJDJ01. The sequence continues at coordinate 5,263 of JAHJDJ010000116.1, read as the reverse complement.
CGGATCTTTAATTTTCGATTTGAACAACTGAATATTATCTTATGGATCAGCTTTCGTGATTAACATTAAACGAACTGCAGGTCTTTTAAAACGGTTAATCTCAATCTTAAATTCGGATGAATTCTCCAGCTTTCTTGCCCACCTCTCGTGAGCTACGCACCAGACTCGGGGATGGTTTTCGAGATAATTAGCAACTAATTTTACCGTGAAGGGATTTCTTTCAAAGTCTGGCGCTATCTGATAAGGATCTTCCGGCCATTTGACTGTTTTTATGTAAACCATCGGGCAGGGAATCTCCCCTCCGTAATACTTTATTGTATAGAATATATTACGGTTACCGAAAACTATGATGATATCATCTTCGTTGCATTTTTCAGTTAAAAAATGACCGGCGGTAGACCAGGTTACTCCGTCATAGTAGAGATTAGGAGCTTTATGATAGTTCACATAGGAGACAAGCAAAACTGGAAATAGGATGGCTATTATTATAGTCCGCCAGAAATATCTTAGTCTCATCAGCAGAAAAACGGTTAACAAAACCATTAAAACGAACAGGGTTATCAGATGATTCGGAGATGAAATTTCGAGGGACAGGAATAGTAGGACATTGAAGGCGATAAGCAGCAGCAAAACTATAACATTACGTCTCTCTTGAAGAGCTATCGTATCATCAGGCAGTTTCAAATAACGGATAAGAATAAAGACCGCAATGACAAACAGCGTGAGTAAACTACCGAACAATGGGAGGATCAAATAGAGAGGCACATATTTCAATTCCAGCAGATAAAGGCCGAATAGATCGCCTGTAATCATGATAATCCACGATTTTAACATAAACGAAATATTAATAAATATTTCACCTGGCAATAGTTTAACCCAAATATGTTTCCGCATATCCGCTATACTTGCCATGTGCATAAATGCGGGGAGGTACGTTAAGCCCCATACGACCGCAGTGATACCCCAGGCAACCAGCCTCTTTGGAGAATGCCGCCAATTAAACAACACAAACACCATTGACAAAAAAATGAGCTGAAAATTCAGGATGGCATGCGTATTTAATCCAGCTAATCCAACCGCGAACAGAAGTAACCACCAGAAAAAGGTCTTGCGGAATTCCTGCTTTGCGGGTAACACATGCCAGAATGCAATCAGCAACAGGACAAATTCCAGCCCAATCAGCGAGTACATTCGCATTTCCTGGGAGACCGCAATCGCGTAAGGAGACAGGGCAACAAAAAGGGAGGCAAGCAGCGCGGCTTTATGGCTGAAAAGGAAACGAACTAAGTAATACATAAACAAAACCATCAAACTGCCGCAGAGAGCCGATAAGAGGCGGCCTGCAAACTCATTATTCCCAAAATATAATAGTGATTTTTCCAGGAGAAAAAAATAAAAGCCCGGATGCGCATCGCTGCTCAGGATTCCGTTACCGATGAACCAGGTTACGCCTTCATCCTGCCAGAATGGCTTATAAGAAAGGCGAAATAACCTTAACCCGAGCCCTATCAAGAAAATAATGAAAACCGACCAGGAACCGGTGCGAAAATTTGTGATTCTGGAAAATAAATCCTCTGGCGGAGGGTTGCTGGCAGCAGGGGAATTAGATTTTGCGGTGCTTGTATTAATGGTTTGGGCTCTATTTATTTTTCGACAGCAAGTCCTTACGAAGCTTTAATAAACCAAAGAATTGCTGCAGACAGATCAAAAAGAGTTTTGAGACGTAGAAAATGGTGGTACTTCCAATTTTCCTCGCATAGTGCGGCACCGGCACTTCGATGATGCGGCAACCCTGGTAGTGCGCACGCACCACAAACTCGGCCGTGAAGAACGACATGTAGTGAACCTGCGGGGCGATTTGATCGGCAATATCTCTTCGAATCAACCGGAATCCAGTGTCCATATCACGGTAGGGTACGCGCAGGAATAACCTCAATAGCAAATTGTATCCTTTAGACAATAGAATGCGATACAAGGGATCGCGGCGCGGCGCCTTCATGCCCAAAATGATATCGTAATCCTTACGATATTGATCCAGCCGCCAAAAATCAATAGCAGCAAATTGGTAATCAGAATCGACAATGAACAGCCAGGGTTTGGTAGCATGTGAGATGGCATCGACGACACCTCGCTGATACCCTTTCCTCTCGTCCGACATAAAGAGTTTGATCGGCAGCTCTTCGGCTAACCGTTCCAGGACGCCTTTCGTATCATCTGTAGAGCCATCCTCAGAAACGATTACCTCAAAGTCGGGTACCCGATCCTTCAACTCCGCAATATAATTACGCAGTGTCTGTTCGATAATGAACGACTCATTGTGTACTGGAAATACGACGGATATGCCGCCAAGTTCTGGGTCAGCAGGTCCACGTGGAACGGGATTGTCTGAAATTTTCATGCAACTCGATTGATTAGACTAGTTCCCAAGCGTCTTGGACAACAACCAGATTTCAGGATTGAGTCAAGATGGAAGACTCTTCGATATATATTCACATAAATATACGAAGATAAACTCGTTAAAGTGAGCACAATTGCAATAAATTCACAAAAAAATCTGTGTAGCTGTTAATTTGTCTTGTATTTAAGGAATTTTTCTATTATATTTAATGCAGATGGTGATCAATATGGAGGGATCCATGCAGAGATGTTTAGCTGGAAGAATCCGAGATTTATGGAAATCGGAATGGGCAGTTTTTACGCTTATCATGGTTACGATTTCTGTGGTTAAGCCTGCGTTAAGCCAAACACAACGCCAGGAATTGCCCTTGAAGGACCTTTCGGGATTCCAGGGACAATTTAGCGCCGCCGATTTCGATTCGGTGGGACTGGATTCTTTCATTGTCGATTATATGACTTCACACCACATTCCCGGACTGGCTGCGGTAATCATCAAGGAAAGCGATTTCATATACTCAGGCGAATTCGGCAACGCCTACAATACTCCTCAATTGCTGGTTTCAGATAGCACTCTCTTCATGTTAGCCTCGATTTCGAAGACGATTACGGCTACTGCGCTAATGCAATTATACGATCAGGGCTATTTCAACCTGGATGATGCGGTAAACGATTACCTGCCTTTTCAAGTCAACCATCCTGGCTATCCTTCCACCGCTATCACGTTTCGTATGCTGCTGACCCATACTTCCGGGATAAGAGATAACTGGTTTGTGATGGACTATTATCCCGGTGACTCTCCCATCCCACTGGGCGAATATCTGTCTAACTATCTGGTTCCCGGCGGCGCTTACTATTATGCGCCATTGAACTTCGCCCCCTGGGCGCCTGGCGCAGAGTACGAATACTGTAACAATGCCATTGCACTGGTAGGCTATCTCGTCGAAGTGATATCCGGCCAGGATTTCAGTCAATACTGCCAAGCAGATGTCTTCCCCGTCGTGGATATGTACGAATCTTCATTCCGTTTCGCGGACCTGGACAGTATGCGAATGGCACAGCCGATGTCCTGGAACGGCAATTCCTATTCTGCTTACCCGCATTTTGGTTACAGCGATTACCCATCAGGCTCTCTGCGCACCAGCGCAATTCAGTTGGCGCGCTTTCTTTCCTCTTATATGCATCATGGCCAGTACGGTGTAAATACTGTGCTGGACAGCAGCACTGTTGCAGAGATGCTGTCACCGCAAATCCCGCAAATCGATCCATCGCAAGGACTGGTCTGGTATAACATGAACCTGGGTGGCCGCCAGATCTGGGGGCACGGCGGTGGTGATTTAGGAGTCACTACCGAAATGTATTTCTGCCCCGACCAGAATTCCGGCGTGGTGCTGCTCACCAACGGAGAATCATTTTTCTATGATATCTTGGATGCTTGCTTTGATTACGCGCAAAGTTATGCTGTCTTTGCGTCTCTTGACCTGACGCCTCATGATCCCCCCATCATTATTCCTGCTTCAGGTGGAAACTTCCAATTTGACGTCGCCATCGATAATCTCGATGACCTTCCCATCCTCTTCGATTTCTGGATAGACGTTACTACACCGTCGGGGACTATCGTGGGACCGATCATCTTGCGACAAAATCTGCAACTGCCCATCGGTCAAACCATCTTCCGGGAAAATATCTCTCAAGCAGTTCCTGCGACTGCTCCTTCGGGGACCTACCAATACGTCGCCAAGCTGGGGCAATATCCCGGAAACGCGCTTGTTACAGATCAGTTTGAATTTTCCAAAACTGGCGCTTCAGACGAATTCGCTCACTCCAGCAATTGGAGTGTATCCGGGTGGGACGAAGCTTCGTTCGACAATACCAGCCAAATGCCCAACAATATCACACTTTCCGCCTACCCTAATCCTTTCAACCCACAGACCACACTTACGTTCAGCGTTCCCCGTTCGGACTGGGTAACCATTCGCGTCTTTGACGTCAATGGCCGCCAAGTGGCAAAACTGGTGGATGGCTGGCACCATTCTGGAATCTACGAAACTGACTTCGAGGGTGAGTATCTGGCCAGTGGTATGTATTTCGCACAGTTTAAAGCTGGAGACGTCGTCCAATGCCGCAAATTGCTGCTGCTGAAATAGCCGATTGCCAATTATGTAAATTAAGCCCGTTGATGCGGGCTTTTTTTGTTATATTAAGCACGAGAAAATTCCGGTTCGACTGGAACATGAGGTTATCCTTAATCGTATGCCTCGTATGTTGGTTTTTTTTAACAACAAATTCAGCAGAGTGATCCATGACTATGAAAAATCTTTCTCAAGCATTAACATTGGGCATATTGCCAGTTTTTCTGCTGAGTATGCCCTTTTCTCTTCCTTTAAGCATAGCAGATGATGACATTGAGCAAGCGCCTCTGCAGGTCTCATTCGTTCCAGGGTTTGGCACACATCCCAGTGGGAATGTCAGCGTAGACTTCTCCGTCAATATCTTAGGCGGCCGCATCGCCGAAGTGCGTAAATTCGAAATCGGCTCACTGTTCAATTGGAACACGGTAGCGATGAGCGGTGTGCAGCTTAGCGGACTGGCAAACTTCGTGGAAGGCGACGTCAGCGGTGTGCAGATGTCAGGACTGGGAAATATCACCTTGGGTAGTTCCGCCTCTATCACCTTTGCTGGTCTGGCAAACTACACTGGAGCTGAAATGGCAGGACTGGGTTTTGCTGGCATGGCGAATATCGCCCAGCAGGAAATGGCGGGCATTTACATGGCAGGATTGGCTAATGTCAACATGGCCGAGAATGCTGGTATCTTCTTTGCTGGTTTGGGGAATTATGCTGAAGAAGAGGCCGCGGGTATATACTTC